>NZ_UBIZ01000191.1:0-19218 GCF_900465275.1 Parafrankia sp. Ea1.12
TCGGGTTCAGCGGGATGGGGCCAGGCCGAAACCGAGCCGGACCTGGCGGGACCGCTGCTACCGGTGGCCGCCCTGGCGTCGGCCGGCCCCGGCCCCGGCCCCGGCCCCAGTCCCAGGACCAGGACTGGGCGCGGCGCGGGCGGCGGATCGTGACCGGCGCCGCGGGCCCGGTCCGCCGAGCCACCTTCGCCCCGGGCGAGGCCGGTCTACGCCGCGTCGCCGCGCTGGCCGTCGTCGCCGCCCTCGCCCTGGTGGCCGGGACGGGATTCACCCGCCTCTTCCCGACCCGGGACCTGTGGGTGCTGCTGCCGGTGGCGGCGGTCCTGCCCGCCGTCCTGGTCGGCGCGCTCTCCCGGCACGGCCGCCCGGTCTCGCCGGCGCTGACCGTGCCCGTATGGCTGGCCGGCTTCGTAGCCTGGACGGCCTACACCGTCGCCGCCGGATCGGGCGATCTCATGGCCCGCCTCGATGTGGTCCGCACAGGCGTCTTCGACGGGTGGGCCCGGGTCCTCGACATGGGCGTCCCCGCCCCGGCCGACCCCGACCTGCTGATCGTCGCGCTCGCCCCCACCTGGCTCGCCGCGGCGCTCGGCGCCGAGCTCGCCGTGCGGACCCGCGCGGCGCTCGCCCCGGCACTGCCCGCCGCCGTAGCCCTTCTCGCCGCGTCCGCGCTGGCCGTCCCCGCCTCCGGGGACAACCTGGCCCGGGCCGGTGCCCTCGCCGCCCTGACCGCGCTGTTCCTCATGATCAGAGCGCCCCGGGCCGCGAGCCGCGGCCCGCGCCGTGAGCTCGCGCGCCGGGGCGGCGCGACACTGCTCGTGGTCGTGGTCGGCGTGTTCGCCGGCACGGCCGCGACGAGGGCCGGCGGCGGGGACCCCGTCGACCCCCGCACCCACCGCTCGACACCACCGGTGAGCCAGACCGAGCCGAGCCCGCTCAGCGCACTCGGCGGCTGGACCGCCCATCCGGACGAGGTGCTCTTCCGCACCGACGTCAGCGGGCCGGCCCCGGCCGAGCCGGTGACCCTCCGGCTCGCCGTCCTCGACTCCTACGACGGCGCCCAGTGGCGGTCGACCGCCCGTTTCGTTCGGGCCGGCTCGGGGCCACCCTCGTCGCAAGCCGGGATCGCCGACGACCCGGCCGGTGATCCCGCTGCCGGCGACCGGGCCGCTGATCCAGCAGGTGACGGGCCCGGCCCGGCACCGGTGGGCGAGATGCGGCAGGTCATCGAGATCGCCGGACTGGGCGGGCGGATCCTCCCGTCGGACGGGCGTCTGGTGGGCGCCCCCACCGGTGTCCGGGTCGATCCCGGCACCGGAACCCTGCTGAACGACCGTCCGCTGCTTCCCGGCGACCGTTACGAGATCACTTCAGCGCCGGACCCCCGGCCCGCGCCGGCGGATCTCCCCAGGTTCGACGCCGGCACCGCCCGAACGGGCGGGCCCGATCCCGACCTCGAGGTCCCCGCCGACCCGCCGGCCATCCTCGGCCGTCTGGCGGATATCGCGACGGCCCGGGGGAGCACCCCGTTCCAACGGGCCGCGCTGCTGCGGCAGTACCTGAGCGCGACCTTCACCTTCGACCCGGCCGTCCCACCCGGACACTCGTACGGGCACATCGACCACTTCCTCGCCCACACCCACCGCGGGACGTCCGAGCAGTTCGCGACCGCCTTCGTCCTCGCGGCCCGCATCCTGGGGCTGCCCGCCCGGCTTGCCGTGGGATTCACCGCGCCCCCCGCGGTGGACGGCCAGCCCCGCACCGTGCACGGCGCCGACGCGCTCGCCTGGGCCGAGGTGCGCTTCGACGGCGCCGGCTGGCTGCCGTTCTTCCCCACCCCGCCGGCCGCGGACGCCCGCGGCGCGAGCGTGGCGGGATCGAATCCGGGCGAGACCCCCGAGCAGGCGGAACTGATCGACGTCGCCCTGCGCTCCGCGGTCGAGACCACGGCACCGGCCACCCGGGCCACGGAGGACTCCACCCCGGCGGCCACGCCGCCCGGCCCGGGTGCCTGGTCACGTTGGGCCATCCGGAGCGGCCTGGCGATCGCCGGCGCCGCGGCGCTGTATCTCGCGCTCGCCGTCGCGCTGCCCTCGCTCCGGCGGGGCCGCCTGCGCCGCGCGGGCCACCCACGACGCAGGGTGGTCGACGCCTGGCGGCAGGCCGTCGACGCGCTCGCCGACGTGGGCCTGCCCGTCCCGGCCGCCGCGAGTCCGGGAGAAGTCGCCCGGCTCGCCGTGGCCGAGGTGGGCCCGTCCGGCGAGACGGCGATCCGCGAGCTGGCCGACATCGTGACCCTCGCCCTGTTCGCCCCCGTGACCGCGGTGGAATGGGAGGGCATCCCCGGCCGCCGCGCCGCGGACGAGGCCTGCCGCCTCCTCGACCGGTTCGAGCGGGCCCTGCGCGAGCGCACGACACGCCGAGCGCGGATCCGCCGGACGCTGGCCCCGAGCACCGTGGCCACCGAGCTCCGCCGGCTGCGGGACGCACGGGATCCGCGGGATCCGGGAGATCCGCCGACCGGGGCCGCGGGGGACCCGGACGGCCCGCGCGACCCCGGCACCGACCAAGGGCGGCCCGATCCGGGCACCCCGCCGGCCGGGTATGTCTCGGACGGGAAGCGCTTTGCCCCGGCGGCGTGATCCTGGCATCCCCGACCTCGACCCCACCCAAGCCGCCGCCCGCCGGGAACGCCCACCGGACGGCCCATCCACCCGCGATCACCGGACTCCCGGGCCGAGGACACCGGGGCTGGTCCGCGAGGTTCGCCTGACGCCGCTCCGGATAACCGTGGACAGGGTCGTGCGTCGCGGTGCCGCCCGGCCACCGGCTCGGGGCACCGCACCGACCTTTCCCGGCGTCGCCGAGCTCGAGGCCGTCGACCGCGACGTCTTCCGGGGCGGCACCAGGGGCGTGCCCGTCCACCTGGGGCAGATCGCCGTCCAGGGGCAGCTCGCGGCCGGCCGGACGGTGGGCTCGGGGCATCCCCTGCACTCGGTGCAGGCCCAGTTCCCGCGCCCTCCGCGCGAGGAGCACTCGGTCGTGTACCTCGTCGACCGGGTCCGGGACGGGGCCACGTCCGTGACCCGGCGGGTGACGGGGGTGCAGGCCGGTGAGGTGGTCTGCGCGATGCACCTGTCGTACCAGCGGGGCTGGCGCGGCGGACACCAGTTGCGCGCTCCCCGCGTGCCACCCCCCGAGGCCCTGGAGCGCTGGCGCACCGACCCCCGGGAGCTGGGCGACCTGCTCGTCGACCTGCGGCTGGCAGCCGGCCCAGCCCCCGCTGCTGGCCCGGGCTCCGCGGCCGGCCCGGGCTCCGCGGCCGGCCCAGGAACCGCTGCCGGTGGTCCAGCGGGTAGGGGCGCCCGGTCTGGTGGGAAGGGGCCGGGGCGCCCGATCGCCTGGGTGCGCCTCGTCGAGGGGCTACCGGACGACCAGCGCCTGCACGCCGGCGCGCTGACCTACATCGCCGGCCACGCCGCGGCCGCCCTCGCCAACTGGCCGCCGCCAGCTGCCCGCGCGCCGGTCGGCGGGGAACCGTCCCGGGCGGCGGCGCTCGACCATGCCGCCTGGTTCCACCGCCCGTTCCGTGCCGACGAGTGGCTGCTCCTCGTCCAGGACAGCCCGTCCGGCGCGGGCCCGCGGACGTTCACCCGGGCCACCTTCTTCGACCGGGACGGCCTGCTGGTCGCCTCGACCGCCCAGGAGCTGGCCCTCGGCTGAGACCCGCCCCGACGTCGAGGGGGACCTGGACCCCGCCTCGGATCGGACGCCCCGCCCTTGCGGGTGCGGCTAGGATCGTAGAGAGTAAACGCTCGCGAACAATCGCTGGCGCGTCTGATCGGCGAGAACTAGGAGCGCATCATGCCGAGGCCGAACTGGCAGCTGCTTCCGGACCCAGAGCCGCAGGAACGCAGCTACTCGATCGTCTCGGTGGACGATCATCTGACCGAGCCTGCCGACATCTTCGTCAAGCGGTTCCCGGCGAACCTTCGGGACAAGGCACCTCAGGTGATCACGACGCCGGACGGTTCGGAGGCCTGGGTCTACCGCGACCGGCTCTACCGTGACAACGGAATGAGTGTCGTCGCCGGGCGCCCGCAGTCCGAGTGGAACCTCGACCCGCTGAACTTCAGCGAGATGCGCCGGTCCGCGTGGGACGTCCATGCCCGTGTGAAGGACATGGACCTCGACGGCATCTGGGCGTCACTGTGCTTCCCCTCCGGGGCGTGGGGCTTCACCGGCCGCGTGCTGTCGATGAACAACGACCAGGAGGTCGGGCTCGCCGCGGTCCGTGCCTGGAACAGCTGGATGGTCGAGGAGTGGCACGGGGCGTACCCGGAGCGCTTCATCCCGATGCAGCTGCCCTGGTTCAAGGACCCCGAGGTCGCCGCCGAGGAGATCCGCCGCAACGCCGAGCTCGGCTTCACCTCGGTGTCGTTCCTCGAGTCGCCGCATCTGCTCAAGCTTCCGCCGATCACCAACCACAGGCACTGGGAGCCGTTCTTCAAGGCGTGCGAGGAGACCGACACGGTCATTTCGCTGCACTGCGGCGCGAGCGGCTTCGTCCTGCAGGGCTCGCCGGGCGGCGGCCTGAACGTGCAGACGTCGCTCTTCCCGGCGGGCGCGTTCTGCGCGGCCGTGGACTGGGTGTGGGCGGGCATCCCGGCGCTCTACCCGAACCTCAGGATCGCGCTGAGCGAGGGTGGCATCGGCTGGGTGCCGATGGCGATCAACCGCCTCGACTACGTGCTCGAGCACTCCGGCAGCGGCGGCACGCCGTGGACGTACGACGTGACGCCGAGCGAGGCGCTGCGCCGGAACTTCTACTTCTGCATGCTGGACGACCCCGGCACGCTCGACCAGCGTCACATGATCGGGATCGACCACATCCTGTTCGAGACGGACTTCCCGCACGCCGACTCGACCTGGCCGGGCTCGCAGGACCTGCTGCGCAAGCGTTTCGCCGACATCCCGCGGCACGAGGCCGTGATGATCGCCGGTGGCAACGCCGCGAGGCTGTTCCGGCACCCGCTCCCGCAGGGCGGCGACTGGCCGGCGATCACCCCGTAGGCCAGCGGATCACCCGGTCGACGGGCGTCAGACCGGGACCTCGACGGCCTCGCCCGACACGAGGCCCGCGACCGCGGTCGCGTACAGCCTCGACTTGATGGTCCCCAGCGTCCGTGACGCCTTGCCGGTGAGTGGGCGGGCCATCGCGATCGCCGTCGCCAGGACCTTCTCCTGGTCGGCGACGCCGTCGATGATGCCGGCCGCGAGCGCGTCGTCGCCGCCGTACCTGCGGCCGGTCGTCATCGCCTCGTGCGCCGTGCGCACCGGCATGCGCGCCCGGATCAGCTCGGTGATCCCGATGCTGAAGGGGATGTCGACGTCGACCTCGGGCAGACAGAAGTAGCCCCGGTCGACCCGCATGACCTGTTGGTCGTGGGTCAGCGCGAGAACGGCCCCGGCGCCGAAGGCGTGCCCGCCGACCGCGGCGACGGTCGGCAGCGCCAGCGTCACCATCCGCGCGAACAGCACCCGCACCGACTGGATGAACGGCCCGATCTCACCGGGGTTCGCGGTCATCCACGCGAGATCGAACCCGTTGCTCCAGAACTTGCCCTCGGCGGTCGTTACCAGCGCTTTCGGCCCGGCCGCGGCGGTCACCTCGTCGAGGCGGGCGTTGATGGCGGCGACCGCGGCCGGGTTCAGCCGGTTCTCCCCGTCGCCCAGGTCCAGGACGAACACGTCACCATCGCGGTCGAGTCCTGCCACGTGCGCGCTCCTCGCGTAGTCGCCCCGGCCGGGCGCCGGGCGGTCTCCCGTGCTGACTATCGTCGATCGGCCGGGTCCGACGCATCCCGCGTGGCGAACGACGCGGCGAACGACGGGGCGGATTCGGCGACGCCCGGATTCGACGCCCGGATTCTCAGAGCGGGCCGGCGCAGACGGGGACGCCGGGAACGGGCTCGCCCTGGACGCCGTCACGCACCGCGGTCGCGGGCAGGTAGCCCCAGCTCCCGGTGTACCCGAAGGCGTTCGGGCGGGAGAGGTCCCCCTGGGTGTAGAGCCACCAGGTGCTCGTCTTTCCGTCGAGAACGGGGTTCGCCCGTCCCTCGAGCTGGCAGATCACCCAGACCGTGGCGGACGCGCGCATGAGCCCGGAGTCATCGAGCGGCTCGCCCGCGCCGGCGGCGACGTTCGCGTACACGGGGGAGTTCACGCTGGTCGAGCACATGAACCGTTCCGTGAACCGCCGGTCGCGGTAGTCGGCCACCGTCGCTGCCTGGTATCCGCAGGAGCCCGTCGGGCCCGGGGGAGCACCCTCGGTGGTCCCGACGGGCGCCGACGACGGACCGGGGGGCGGCGTCAGCCCGGTCGCCGAGCCGGTTTCCGGGGGCGTGCTCACCTCCGTGGCCCCGGGATCGACCGGCGGGGGCGTGCCGTCGGCCGCGTCCTCGCCGCCGCCGGTGAGCAGGACGAGCAGCACCGCCGCCAGCGCGAGCAGCGCCACCGGCCCGGCGATGACCATCCCCCGCCGCGGGAACCGTCGCCGCGGCGTCGTCGGGCGCGGCCGGCGCGGCTGTCCGGGGAACTGGTCGGTGGTAGCCGGGGGCGGCCCGGCGGAAGGACCCCGGGCGCTTCCGCCTGCCAGCCCGCCCGCCTGCCCGGCCGGCGGTCCGCCCGCCTGCCCGCCTGCCCGCCTGGCGGGTGTGCTCAGGGAGGCCAGGGTGGCGTCGAGCCCCGCGGCGATCTGTTCGGTGCCCGGCCGCTGCCCGGGCTCCGCCGCGAGCATCCGGTGCAGCAGGTCCATCAGCTCCGGCGGGACGTCATCCCGGGTGACCGGCTGCATGTCGCCATCCTGGATGCGCGTCAGGATCTGCACGACCGTCCGCCCCGGGAACGGGGTGGAGGCGGTCAGCAGGGCGAACAGCGTGGCGCCGAGCGCGAAGACGTCCGAGGCGATCTCCGGAGGCTCGCCCAGTATCACCTCCGGTGCCGCGTACCCGGCGGTGAAGGCGGCCGAGATCGTGGCCGCCTCGGCGCCCTCGTTGATACTGGCGATGCCGAAGTCGCTGAGCACCGGATCGCCGGGCCCGCGCAGCAGGATGTTCGCGGGTTTCAGGTCGCGGTGCAGGATGCCGTGGAGGTGGGCGGCGCCGAGCGCCCGCGTGATCGGGATCATCAGGGCGACCGCCTCCCGGACGGGCAGCGGTCCCGATTCTCCCAGCCGCTGACTGAGCGTTCCGCCGGGAAAGTACTCCATGGCGATGTAGGGCCGGTGATCGGACGTCGTGCCGGCGTCGAACACCGTGATGATGTGTCGGTTCCCGGTGAGCCGCCCGGTCGCCCGGCATTCCCGCACGAATCGCCGCTCCGCGTCCGGATCGCGCAGGTCGGCATGCATGATCTTGACCGCGACCCGCCGGTCGAAGATCTCCTGTTCGGCGAGGTGGACGGTGCTGAACCCACCGTGGCCGATGTCGTGGAGGAACCGATATCCACTGATCATCGCGGATGTCCTCCACCGGGACGTGAGCCAACATCGATCACGCTACCAAGCCGCGGGCCAGTGCTCCGGTCTTCAGGACTCCGTTGCCCAATGCGTTCCTCGCTGTGGGCGATGATGGCTGCACGGTAGGCGATGTCCCTGTCTGTCTGGTGAGGTGTGCGGTGTCGTTGCAGCCACAGCCGTGGCCGGAGGTTCCCGAGATGACCGCGCGGGTCGCGCGGGCGGCGTTCCCGCGGGGTGCTCTGGCGATCCGGGTGCGCGACGAGATCGGGGAGTTGTTCGGCGACGAGGAGTTCGTGTCGGCGTTCGCGACCCGGGGCCGGCCGGGCTGTTCGCCGGGCCAGTTGGCGCTGGTCTCGGTGTTGCAGTTCGCCGAGAACCTCACTGACCGGCAGGCCGCGGAGCAGGTCCGGGGGCGGATCGACTGGAAGTACGCGCTTGGCCTCGGTCTCGACGACCCGGGTTTCGACTTCTCCGTGCTGAGCGGGTTCCGGGTCCGGCTCGTGGAACATGGTCTGGAGGAGAAGGTTCTGGACCTGCTGCTCGCGCGGCTGTCGGACCTCGGGCTGCTGCGCGCGGGCGGGCGGGCCCGCACCGATTCCACCCATGTGCTGGCCGCGGTGCGCTCGCTCAACCGGCTCGAGTTCGTCGGTGAGACGATGCGTGGGGCGCTTGAGGCGCTGGCCGCGGCGGCCCCTGGCTGGCTGGCCGGGGTCGTCGAGCCCGGTTGGGACCGTCGCTATGCGGCGCGGGTGGAGTCCTACCGGCTGCCGGGGTCGGCGTCGGGCCGCGCCGAGCTGGCCGTCATGATCGGCCGGGACGGGTTCACCCTGCTCACGGCGGTCGGCGCTCCCGACGCGCCGGCCTGGCTGCGCGAGATCCCCGCGATCGACGTCCTGCGCGTCGCGTGGGTCCAGCAGTACCACCGCACCGGGACGGAGGTGGTCTGGCGGGAGGACAAGGACCTCCCGCCGGGCAGACGCCGGCTGGCCTCTCCCTATGACCTTGACGCACGCTACGGGATCAAACACGGGTCTGGCTGGGTCGGCTACAAGGTCCACCTCACCGAGACCTGCGACGACGACACCCCACACATGATCACCAACGTGGAGACCACCGCCGCCACCGTCACCGACCAGGAGACGACCCCTGTCGTGCACGCCCACCTCGCCAGCCGTGGTCTGCTGCCCGCCGAACACGCCGTCGACACCGGCTACACCTCCACCGAGCTGTTCCTGACCAGCGCGGCCGAGCATGGCGTCGAACTGGTCGGCCCGCTCGGAGTGAACACCTCCTGGCAGGCCCGCACCCCCGGCGCCTTCGACCTGTCCGACTTCACCATCGACTGGGACCGACAGCAGGCCACCTGCCCGAACGGCGCCGCCAGCAGCACCTGGCGAACCGAGAAGGCCCGAGGGAAACCCGTCCTGAAGGTCGATTTCCGCAGGGTGGACTGCCTGCCCTGCTCGCTGCGCGCCCGCTGCACCTCCTCGGCGACCGCGGCCCGCAAGCTCACCCTGCGTCCCCGCGACCAGCACGAACTGCTTGAACGGCTCCGCGCCGAGCAGGCCACCGACGCGTGGAAGAAGCGCTACGACCTCCGGGCCGGCGTCGAGGGAACCATGCACCAGGCCACCGCCACCACCGGTATCCGCCACGCCCGCTACCACGGCCTGCCCAAGAACCATCTCGCCCACGTCTTCGCCGCGACCGCGATCAACCTCGTCCGCCTCCACGGCTGGTGGACCGACACCCCGACCGGACGAACCCGAACCAGCCACTTCAACGCCCTCACCTCCGCACTCGCCGCATGACCAAATTGGGCAACGGAGTCCTTCAGGGCGGAGAGGATGTCAAACCGAGTGATACGGCGCACATCACGCCGTACCGCCCATCGATTCCCCTGGCGCGGTCGTATCGCTACGGTTCCCCGACTCGAAACCGTCCGGATCTACACCCAACCCGCCGAAGACGACAAGACCCGCACCCTCGACCACCTCATCACCGACGAGTAACACCCCACCGAAGATCACCATGCGGCTTCCAGCCGTATTCCGGCGCTGTATTTCCCGGATGACCGCGCGCGTGCGCCGCGGACGGCTCCGGCGGGTGAAGCGCCAGACCCTCGATCAGCAGCCGCAGTTCGTCGGGCAGTCGCCGCGTGCCCCGTCCCGCGCGCGGACCGGGCGAGCCCGCCCGGCCTACCGGCCTGGTACCGGGCAGCCACCGCTGGGCCGTGCGCAGCCGCACCCCCGCTTCACCGACTCGCGGTTCTTCAGCTCGCGCACGGCCGCCACGTCACCGGTTCGGCGCGCCCGCCGGTCGCTGGCCGTGCGTCCCGGCGGTCGTTCTCCGCGGTAACGGTCGCCGCGCCGGGTGAGCTGAGGCAGATCGACTCGACCCCGTTCGACGTGCTGGTTGCTGCCACGCGGTTGCGTCCGCCGTTTTTGGCCTGATACAGGGCCGCGTCGGCGAGTTCGACGAAGGCTGCCGGGTCGTCGTGGGGGGTGGGGGTGATCGCGATGACGCCGATGCTGACCGTGACGATGTTGTCGGCGACCAGCGGGTGTGGCTGGGCGAGTTCCGCGACGGCGGCGCACAGGCGCCGGGCCAGCCGGGTTGCGGCGTCGAGGTCGGCGCCCGGCATCACGATGGCGAACTCCTCGCCGCCGTAGCGGGCGGCGAGGTCGACGGCGCGGGTGTTGACGGCCAGGCAGGTGGCGACCTGTTGGAGGCAGCGGTCGCCGGCGGTGTGGCCGTAGTGGTCGTTGTAAAGCTTGAAGTGGTCGATGTCGATCATGGCGAAGGCCAGGGGTGCCTTCTGGCGTGTCGCCCGGTGCCATTCGGCGTCGAGAGCCTCGTCGAGGCGTCGCCGGTTGGCCAGTCCGGTCAGCTCGTCGGTGACCGATAGCTGTTCGAGCCGCTGGTTGGCGGTGGCGAGTTGCTGGGTGCGTTCGGCGACCTTGTGTTCCAGGGAGGCGTAGACCTGGGCGTTGTCGAGGGAGACCGCGAGCTGTCCGGCGATGAGCATGATCCCTTCGAGGCGTTCGGTGGTGAACGCGCCGCGGATCATCCGGTTCTCCAGCAGCAGCATCGCCCGGCGCTCGCCGCGGATCACGATGGGTATGGCGAGCAGGGAGCAACGGTCCAGGTCGGCTACGTAGGGGTCGCGGCGGAACCGGTCGTCGCCGGTGGCATCGGCGACGACGACGGGCTCGCCGGTGCGTTCGGCATACAGAACGACCGACGGTGGCAGTCGCCGCCGGCGGCCCGCCTCGGCAAGCGTGATCGTGCCGGCGTCGCCGGCCGGCACCAACCAGTCCCGCTGCTCCTCATCGCGCAACAGCAGGTGGATGCTGGTGGCGCCGGTCATTGCCGACAGGACTCCCACGACCCTGGCCTGCAGGCTCTCGATGCTGGTCTCCGAGCTGAGCGCCTGCGAAGCAGCGACGACGCCGAGCAGGTCGAGGTTACCGGCGGTGACTCTGGGGCGGCGGGAGGTCGGCTCCGCCGGTGGCTGCGCGGTCGGCTGGGCACCGGCGGGTTCGGCCCGTAGCGTCGGGTGGGCCCAGTCGAGCTGTCTGACCTTCGCGGTCGCTCCCCAGTCCAGATACTGGCGGCGGGCGGAGGCGAGCAACGCACTGCCAGCCGCTGCCATGCCGTGAGCGAGGTAGAACCGGGCGGCGCGTTCCAGAATCAGCGCCCGGTGCCAGGGACGCGTCCGCACCGAGGCCTCGCACTGTGCCGCGTCGAACGCGTACGCCGCCTCGTGGAAGTCGCCGGCGGCCCAGGCCCGCTCCGCCTCCACCAGGCGCAGCAGATGCAGGAAGTTGGCCGGTGCGTCGGCGGCGCGCCCGGCCAGCCATCCGACAAGCTCGTCCAGCTCGGCCAGGAACGCGCTGCGCCGGCCTGTCTCGGTGGCGGTGCGGGCCTGTCCCGCCAACGCCACGGCCCGCAGCAGGCGCGCCGTCGCTGTCAGATAGGTTGCTTCGGCGCTCGGCAGCAATCGCATCGCGGCGGCGGTGTGCCGGGCCAGCTCAGCCGGGTGATCGAAGACAGCCGCGGCGAGGGCGCGGTTGAGGTGCAGGTGGGTGGCCGCGAGCGGGTTGGCGGCCAGCATGCTCAGTTGGGCCGCATCGTCGGCCGCCGGTTCAAGGGCCTCGCCGCGCAGCACCCGTACCATCCGGCGGCAAGTCTGGAACGCCTCCTCAGCGTGTGCGTTGCCGGTACGTCTGGCGAACGCCATCGCTTCGTCGGCCTCGGCTGCCAAGACGTCCAGCGATGGTGCGCAGTCCAGCAGGTTGGACAGCAGAACGCTGTGGGTCCAGCACGCGTTCTGCAGGCTGCCATTCTGGAGAAGACGCTCCAACGCGCCACGCGCGGCGGACAGGTTGTCCTCGAGTGGGTCGAACCAATGGCCGGTACTGAGTACATACAGGAACTGCGCCTGCCACATGTCGGGCTCGAAGCCGCGCGCCCGAGCGACCGCGAGGATCCGCCGCATGATGCGGTACCCGGTGCGGTAGTCCTGCCTGCGGGCGATGGCCACGAACGCGGCGTGGGCGGCCGGGCCGAGCAGGGCGGGATCCGGGCCGTGCCGTGCCCACACGTCCAGCGCCTGCAGGGTCAGCCAGGCCATCATCGCGTGGTCGGAGAAGTACGCCGCGGGCATGACAGAGTTGACGATCTTGAAAGTGTCGATCTGGGAGTGGTCGATGATCCCCGGCCAGCGCAGATCGTCGGATTCGCTCGTCTGGTCGATCCACCGATAGGCCGCATCCAGTCCGCGGTCGATCTCCGCGGCGAGGTGGTCCTGATCAGGGACGGCAAGGCCGAGCTGGCGTAGCTGGTCGAGGCCGAGCCGCATCGCCTCGCCAGCGCGGCCTCGGTTGGTGAAATTCCTGACCTGTACCACGGTGGCGCCCGTGCGCCCGGCCGGGTGGGTGCACAGCCGGCAGATGGTCTGGTAAACCTCGTCGGCCTCCTCCAACCGGCCGAGGCAGTACAGGGCTTCGTGCCGGCCGGTGTGGACCGCGATCAATTCGTCGGTATCGGTCGGGTCGATGAGCGCCACCGCCGCGGTCAGGAACCGCTCCACCAGCATGTAATTGCTCAGCGGGCGCGCCTGGTCGGCGGCGCGCCGGAAGAGCCTTCCCATCAGCTGCCGCTCCTGCAGGGAATGCACTGCGTCGGCCACAAGCAGGTACTGCTCCGCCGCGACGGCGAAGAACTCGCCTCGGCCGGCCAGGCGGCGGGCCAGACACAGCCGTGTGTCGTGCTGCGCGTGCGGAGCAAGTCCGCGCAGGACGGACTCCTGCGTTCGGTCGTGGTGGAACCGCACGGCGGGCCGGCCGTCGGGCTCCAGCACCAGCAGGCCGTTGGCGAAGGCGGGGCCGAGCCGCCGCTCCACCTCCTCCGCCGGTAGCCCGGTCGCGGCCTTCAGGAGGTCCAGCTCCACCCTGCCGGCCAGGCAGGCCATCATCGCCAGCACATCGCCGGTGACCGGCGGCAACGTCGCCAGATGCGCGGCCAGCAGTCCGGCCACGTCCACGCGCTCCAGTCGGCCACGCAGCGTGGACCGGTCCCATCGCCAACCGCCGTCGCCAAAGACCAGGACACCGTCGTGGTGCAAGGAGTTGAGCAGTTCCACCGTGTCGTACGGATTGCCCCCGGTCGCAGGCGCGATCATCCGCGCCAGCTCGGCGGCGGGCTCTGGAGCCAGGCGCAACAGGTCCGCCGCCATACCCGCCTGACCGTCCGGCGCCAGGTTCCCCAACCGCACGTGGGACGGACCGGCCGGCTGGCGACGCCAACGGGCCAGCATCGGCGCCAGCGGATGAACGGCATCCACCTCGCTCTCCCGGTACGCGCCGACCAGCAGCAGCCCCTCGACCTCCTCCTCGCCACCGAAGAGAAGGTCGACGAAACCCAGCGGTGTTCGCCCGGCCCACTGCAGGTCGTCGACGAACAACACCAACGGCCGTTTCCGAGAGGCAACCGCACGCAGGATCTCCACCGCAGTGCGCTGTGCTCGCGCCTGCGCTGTCATCGGATCCCCCGGCTCCGGGGGCACCCTCAGCAACGTCGCCCACTCCGGGAGGACGGTGGCCGCCAGTCCGGCGTTGGGCCCCACAGCCCGCAGCATCCGCTCCCGCAGCTCGACCAGGTGGTCCTCCGGCTCGGCCAACAACAGCCGGCCCAGCGCCCGAAACGCCTGCCAAACCGCGTCAAACTCCTGGTCACGGCGATACTGGTCGAACTTGCCCGCCACGAACCAGCCATCGTTACCGGCCACGACCGGCCGCAGCTCGTTGACGAGCGAGGTCTTGCCCACCCCCGGTGCGCCGCTGACGAGGATTCCACGGCAGCGGCCCTCCATCGCCTCGACAAACGCCGCGCCCAGCTCGCCGATCTCCTGCTCCCGCCCGACCAGCCGGGACGGCGCCAAAGCCCGTGCCGGAAAATCATGCTCACCGGGGCGCATCAATGCGCCGCGGCGCACCAGGGCGAGATCATGCACCAGCCCGTCCGCGCTCTGATAGCGATCGTCCGGCTCCTTCTCCAACAGATGCATGATGATCGCCGACAGGTCGGCCGGCACCACCGGATTCACCACCGACGGCGGCACCGGCACCCGCGCAAGATGGTCATGAATGATCCGCAACGGATCCCCCACGCCGAACGGCGGCGCGCCGGTCGCCAGTTCGTACAAAGTCGCCCCAACCGCGTACAGATCAGCCCGCTGATCGACCCGGCGACCAGTCCGACCGGTCTGCTCCGGCGCCAGATACGGCAACGTCCCGACGATCTCGCTGTGATGCACGAACCCCTGCTGGACGGTCGCGAAGGTCGTAGCCAACGCGAAGTCGATCAGAAACAGCGCGCCTTCGTCCCCACTCACCACGAGGTTCGCCGGGTTGATGTTCCGATGGACCACACCCCGGTGATGCATCCCCGCCACGGCACGCGCGAGCGATCCGGCCAGATCAACCAACCCAGCCGGATCCAGTGGCCTGGCCCGCTCGGACAGAGCCCTACCGGCGACATCGACCAGCAAGATCGAGTCAGCCGACGGCGCCACCCCAGCGGCCAGTTGCGGCGCCACTCCACGGGCCAGTTGCACAGCCCCCTCGACTCCCGACAGCCGTTCGAGAATCTCCACCTCATGCCGCAACCGTCGCGCAGCGCCAAGCCCCAGCGGCTCCTTCCGGATCACACTCCCAGACGGGAACACCAGCCGAGCGACCCGGGTCCGCTCCGACTCGTGAAGCAGCTCCACCCGCCCCGCCAGCGGCGGATCCCGGCCCGGTGCCGTTCGCTGGAATGCCATCTGCCAACCTCACGTCGTGTTACAAGCAGCTCACATCCCAAGCCTTCCCCCGATCACGACGACGCAACAGGGCGACCGGGCGAGGACTCAGTCCGAGAAGGGCCTGTGGCCGCCCGACGAACGCGTGCCCCCTGTCGGCGGCGTAGGCCAGGTAGACCGCGACCTGGGCGTTTTCGATCCTTCCGCCGGTGCCGGTGTGCTGCCGCTGGACCCCGACCGTCCGTTCGCCTTTTTGAGGTCGTCCGTTTCGTCGATGGCCAGCACCGCGCCGCTGTCGCCGAGCCGTTCGACGACGTAGCCGCGCCGGTCGTCCCGGACGGCGTCGGCGTCCCACACCGCCCGCGACAGCAGCCACTGCATCCCGTGCGGCGACGCCTCGACCGCGTGTTCAGAGACGGTCCAGCAGTTCGTCCGGCCCAGGCCCGCCGTCAGCCCGAGCAGGAACGGCCCCACCCTGCGGCGGACCTCCACCCGGGCGAACCGGCCCACCACCCGGTCGACGAGCGAGTCGAACTCAGCCCGCCAACGGCCGCTATTCATGCTGTGGCCCGCGGCCACTGGTCAATCTTCGATGGTCCACACAACCCCCGAGGATCACCCGGTGGCCGCTTCACGTCCGTGACCGCCACACCGCCATGCAGGCCCGGTGATCCCAGCGGGCTCGGGGCAGCAGCCGGGACAGGGCTGCGAGGATCACGCGATCCGCCGGTTCCAGCGCCGGGCGGTTCACCTGCCGTCGCAACACCGCCACCTGATGTCGCAGGACGAGGAGCTCTACGTCCTTTGCGGTGTCCCCGCGGACTCGGAGCAGCATCAGTCCGAGAGTGTTGCGTGTCAGGGTGTAGAGCCGGGACCACACCACGACGTCCAGCCTGCTCGAGGCGGGCTCTGTCCCGCAGACAAACGAGCAGGTCAACGCCAAATCGGGGTTCTGGAGCCCCACACCATCGAGAACCGTCTCCACTGGTCCGCGACGTCACCTTCGCCGAGGACTACGGCCAGACCCGTACTGGCACGGTAAGGGCTACCGGTGGTGCGCGGGCACCGCCAACTCGCGGCCTCGGTAGAACGCCTCGTGTTCCTCCACCACGTAGGGCGCCATCGCTGCCCGACGGTGCGCCTCGGCGGCCGAGGTGCGCCAGGCGTCGCATGCTTCCTTGGAGTCCCAGAACGAGACGCCGACTACCTCGGTGCCGTCCTCGGACCAGTATGCGTAGGCGTGGCGCAGACCGTCCGGGTACGGATCGGGCCGCCAGCTTCGCTCGAAGTCCGCCAACGTGTCCGGTCGGATCCTTCGCGTCGTCATCCATACGAAATGCTCCGCCATTGCTGCCTCCTGTGACGCGGGTACAGATGTCGAGTCGACCGGCCGGCGGGCCGGCTTACCATCCATTGGTACCCAGGCCGTAGGGCTGTTCAGGCCGGGGATCACCCTCGCAGCGTCGGCAGGGCCGGCACCGCCGACCTCGGATCGCACACGGTGCACCCCGACCACAGCACCGTCACCCACCCGCACCCCGGACAAGGCTCGAGCCCGGCGGGGACGTACCGGCGTCCGATCGACCCCCGAGGGGGCCAGGGACAGCCCTCAGTCGCGCTCCCGGAACCGTTTGCGCAGCCTCCGATCCGGTGGAGGTCGGTGTTGGTTCCGAGTTCGTAGTGGCCGCGGCGGATGTTCTGGACCAGGGTTGCGACGACGAGGTCGCACAGAGTGAGTGAGACCAGTGGATGGAGGACCGTGGGACGGTACTGAGTCTCCAGGCAGTGCTCGGGAGCCTGTCCCTGCCCTGGCATGCGCGCGCGTGCACTCCACGCGTTGGGTGTGAAGCCCGGGGAAAAGCCCAAGAACCGATATCCATCCGTCGGGAACAGGCGAGGGAAGGCCGGAAGGGTGAATAAGGTGAACCCTTGATGGAAGCCTCGTAATCAGAAGCGCCGGAGATGGAAGGTAGGACCGGCGTCCAGGGCCTGCCGTTGAGAGACGGCGATGGCGGTTGGGGTTCTCTGCCCTGGCCGTATGGGCACCATGGCCCCGGGGCGGAGAGGGCACCCAATCCCGGCCGTATCTCACATGTGCGGAACGCGGAAACCCCGTCGAGGTCCGGAGAGGTGACCGGCTCCGGTAAGTCGACCGCAAGGGGGGTCTAATCCCGCGGCGGGAAAGGATGGCTCAAGAAGCGAACGGCGGCAGCCGAAAGGCAGCAGGAAGACGGGGGCAGATGGCGGGACCTTCAACCGGCCGCGCCCGTATAACTGGCCGCATACCAGGCCCTGCCTGGGCCGGAAAGGGAGCTGACGTGAGCCAGGTGGCCTTGTGAACACACCGATGACGAGGAACCGCCCGAGTCCGAGGGGCACGTTGGGCGCCTTGACGCAGGACACGACCAGCACCGCCGTGGTGGCGGCATCGGCCGCGCCCGAGGTCGGGGTGAACGGACCCGAGGACCTGCCGGACTGGGACGCCATCGACTGGCCGTCGCAGGAGAAGCAGGTAGCGCGGTTACGGCAGAGGATCTTCAAGGCGACGCAGGCGGGCGACATCGAACGCGCCCGAAATCTGCAGAAACTGATGTTGCGTAGCCGCGCCAACACGCTGGTCAGCGTGCGGCAGGTAGCCCAGCGCAACGCCGGCCGAAGGACCCCGGGAGTCGACGGCGAGGTCGCCATGACCTCCCGGCAGCGAGCGGTACTGGCCCGGTGGCTACAACGCCACGGGGCGGGCTCCGCCCCGCTCCCAGTCCGACGGGTGCATGTCCCCAAGAAAAACGGAAAACGCAGACCACTCGGTATACCCGTCATCGCGGATCGCGCCCAGCAGAACCGGGTGAAAAACGCGCTGGAACCCGAGTGGGAAGCCCGGCTGGATTCCTGCCAGTATGGCTTTCGGCCAGGACGAGGCTGTCATGACGCGATCGAGAAGATCTTCTCCGTCGGGGGTAAGAAAGGAGCGAAACGCAGGTGGATCCTCGACGCGGACCTTCAGGCCGCGTTCGACAGAATCGACCATGACCACCTGCTCGGCCGCCTTGCTGGCTTCCCTGCGCGGAAGCAGAAAGCGGAGTGGCTGCGGGCGGGAGTGGTCGACAACAACCGGTATGCCCCGACCTTGAAGGGAACTCCCCAGGGTGGGGTGATTTCGCCGCTGCTACTCAACGTAGCGTTACAGGGTATAGAGGAAGCCGCCGGGGTCAGATACCGGAGCAACGGAGAACTGGCACGGGACTGCCCCGCCGTCGTCGTCTACGCCGATGACCTGGTCGTGCTCTGCCACAGCCGGGAACGGGCCGAAACGGCGCGTGAGCACCTTGCTGCCTGGCTGGCTCCGAAGGGTCTGCGCCTCAACGAGGCAAAGACCCGGATCACCACCGACATCAAAGGGTTCGACTTCCTCTCATTCAACGTCCGGCGTTACCCGACGAAGGACGGCCCGAAACTGCTCATCAAACCCAGCAGGGAGGCGCTGGCCAGGATACGGCGGCGGATGAAAGCCGAGCTACGGGCGCTGCGGGGACAGCCCGCCTCGGCAGTGATAGGCACGCTGAACCCCATTGTCAGAGGGCAGGCGGCCTACTACCGGACAGGGGTGGCAAAGAAAGCGTTCAGCGGGCTGGACCAGGTCCTGTGGGTGCAGCTCGACCAGTGGGCGCGGGGCGCCCACCCCAACAAGGGCCGACAGTGGATCAGGCAACGCTACTGGGGCCCGTTTCACGAGTCCAGGAACGACCAGTGGGTGTTCGGAGACCACAAGACCGGCGCCCATCTGCACAAATACGCCTGGACTCCGATCATCCGGCACGTCATGGTCGCGGGCCGATCGTCTCCGGACGACCCGGCCCTCGCCGACTACTGGGCCGACCGACGTCGACGGCAGGCCCATCACAGCCCACCGCTGGCACCGTCCATCCAACGCGTTCTACGCGTGCAGGGCGGCAGATGCCCGGGCTGCGGCCGCAGTCTGCTGTTCGCCGACCGCATACCGGACTCGCCCAGACAATGGGAGAACTGGTTTCGCATGCTCCGCACGGCGATCGAACGAAAGGACGTCGTCACAGGAAACGCGGACGGCCGGGCCGGGCACCACACAATCACGACAAGAACAATGCACGCGGGGATACACGTGCACGCCGACTGCGTCCACCATCACCCAGACGGCGGACACGGTTGACACGGACAGCAACTGTGGAGACTGCACGCCCACGCGGGCTGCTTGAGCCGTGTGCGTTGGAAGGCGCACGCACGGTCTCTGACCTAAATCCGCCAGTAGCTGGTGATGTTGAGGGTTTGTAGATGGCTGGAACGTGAGCGGGTGCCTGCCGTGCAGGGAGAATCGGGGTTACCACACCAACCGATGGCTTCCTGACGAGAGGCACCC
>NZ_UBIZ01000329.1:0-7862 GCF_900465275.1 Parafrankia sp. Ea1.12
GTGGTCTCCGTGGCTGGTGCTGGCGATGGGATGGTTTCCGCCGCCGCCGGTGGAGTGGTCTCCGTGGCTGGTGCTGGGGTCGGGGTGGTTTCCGCGGCTGGCGGTGAGGTGGTCTCCGTGGCTGGTGCTGGCGATGGGATGGTTTCCGCCGCCGCCGGTGGAGTGGTCTCCGTGGCTGGTGCTGGGGTCGGGGTGGTTTCCGCGGCTGGCGGTGGAGTGGTCTCCGTGGCTGACGGCGAGGGGGTCTCCACCGCTGACGGGGAGGCGGTCTCCGGCGGTGCTGCCGATTCCGTCTCTATCTCCTCTATCTCCGCCTCGACCTCTGCTGAGGCGTCGTGGACGGAGCCGAGGTAGGCGTCGGCGACGGCGCGGTCCGCGCGGATCGTCGCGGGGGTCCCCTCCGCGATGACCTTGCCGAAGTCGAGGACGTAGATGTAGTCGCACACGGACAGCACGAGGGAGACGTCGTGATCGACGAGGATCACGCCGACCCCGGTGTGGCTGATCGAGCGGATGCGCTCACCGAGCCAGGCGGTCTCGGTGGTGTCGAGCCCGGCGGCGGGTTCGTCGAGGAGCAGGGCCCGCGGGCTGGTGGCGCAGGCCCGCGCGATCGAGACGAGCTGCCGTTCGCCCTGGCTCAGTTCGTCGGCGTGCCGGCCGGCCCGGTCGGCGATGCCGACCAGGTCGAGCGCGGCCGCCAGGGCGCGGTGACGTTCGTCCCCGCGCGCGCCGAACAGCGCCGCGCTGACGTTCTCCTCGACGGTGAGGTCGTCGTAGAGCTCCAGGGACTGGAATGTGCGGGCGAGGCCACGCCGCACCCGCGCGTGTGTGGGCAGGCCCTCGATGGGCTCTCCGCCGAGCTGGATGGTGCCCGAGGCCTGGGCGAATCCGGTCGTCGCGTCGATCACGCTCGTCTTGCCGGCGCCGTTCGGCCCGATGAGGCCGACGATCTGGCCGGCGTGGACGCGCAGCGAGACCTCGGAGACAGCTGTCACGCCACCGTAACGAACAGTGAGTCCGCTGATGTCGAGCACCGTGGCCGCCGGCTGCGCCGGTTCGGTTGGTTCCGCCTGGTCGGTACTTGCCGGTTCGGTTGGTTCCGCCGCCTGGTCGGCGCCTGCCGGCTGTGTCGGCACGGTCGGTTCTGCTTTGGCGGTACTCACCGGTTTGGCGGTACTCACCGGTTCCGTCTGGTCGGTGCTTGCCGGTGCGGGGACGCTGGTCTTCGTCGTGAGGTCGGCCTCGGCGGCTGTGGGCTGCTGGGGCGTCAGCCTCTTGGCCTGCTCCGGGGAGGTTGGTGTGCGCTTGCGGTGGCGTAGTCGGTCCAGTCGGTCGGCGAGCTCGTGGCCGCCGGTGGCGAGGCCTTCGGGGTGACCGATGAGGGCGACGAGGAGCCCGATGCCGGTGATGACCGGGAACCAGTCGCCCAGGTGGACCCAGCGGTCCATGGCCACGAAGGTGATGCCGGACGCCGCCATGATGCCGGCGAGGATGCCGCCGTAGACCGAGGTGACGCCGGCCAGGTACGCGGTCGAGAGCAGGGCGAGCCCGCCGATCGCGGTGAACGAGTCGAAGGTGACGACACCACGCCGGTAGGCCAGGAGGCTGCCACCCAGGCCGGCGATGAACGACGCGATCGCGAAGCTGGCGACCTTGATCGCCACGACGTTGATCCCGATGCCGGCGGCGGAGTGCTCGTTGGCGCGGACCGCGAGCATGGCCGAACCCAGTGCGCTGGTCCGCAGCCGGGCGACGCCCCAGGCCACGGCCACCAGGACCGCCAGGCACAGGAGGCCGAAGGGAATGCGGGGGAAGGCGTGGCCGGTGCCGATGCTGAGGTCGAGGCCGAACAGCTTGGGCTGGGTCACCGCGGCGCCCTCGCTGCTGACGATCTGGGTGTTGCGGAACCAGACGGCCTCAATGGCGTAGGCCAGGGCGAGGGTGACGATGCCCAGGGTCAGCCCCCGCAATCGCAGGGCGGGCAGCCCGATCACCACGCCCAGCACGGTGGCCGCGAGCGCGGCCAGCAGGGGCGCGAACGGGAACGGGACGTGCCAGCTCTGGGTCAGGCCGCTCAGCGTGAACGCGGCGCTGCCGGCCAGCGCGAGCTGGGCCAGCGACACCTGGCCGGCGTAGCCGGTCACGACGACGAGCGACAGGCCGATGATCGCGGCGATGAAGGTGCCGATGACCGCGCTTCGCCAGGTTCCGGTGGTGGCCAGCAGGGCGATCACGCCCACGGCGGTACCGAAGACCGTGGGCAGTGTCAGGGAGCGCGGCCGGGGTGCCCGACCCAGCGGTTGCCGAACCAGACCGCCCCGGACCGTCAGGCCCCGTCCGGTGGCCAGCAGCGCCAGCAGGATCACCACCAGCGGGACGAGTTCCGACGCGCCTGTCCTCGGTAGCCACCACACCTTGTCGGCGGCGAGTGAGAGCGCCTCGGACTGGACCATGCCGATGGCGATGCCGGCGGCCACGGTCGGCACGAGGTTGGTGAAGCCACCGACGACGGCGGCGGCGAGGGCCGGGACGACGAAGAGCGTGTAGGTGGTCGGGGAGAGCGGGCTCAACGGCGCGATGAGAATGCCGGCGGCACCGGCGGTCACGCCGCTGATCATCCAGTTGAACAAAGCGATTCGGTCCGGGGACACGCCGCTGACGTAGGCGCCGGTCTGGGATTCCGCCACCGCCCTCGTCAGCAGCCCGAATCGGGTGAAGCGGTACACCGCGGTCAGCGCCAGCGTCAGGACCACCACGGCGACGACGAGATAGAGGCGGTCGGACAGCACCTTCGCGCCGCCGAACTCCCACCGTTCCGCCGGGAAGATCGCCTCGACGCTGACGGGCGCCGTACCGAGCCGGATCGCCATCACCGACTGGATGACCACCAGAACACCTAGCGACGCCACTGCCCGGGCCAGCGGAGGCGCCTCGCGCAGGGGCCTGAACACCGCCAGGTACAGCAGTGCGCCGAGCAGTGCCCCGAACAGGAGGGAGAGCGCTGCCGCCGGTGCCAGCCCCCATTCTCCGCCAAGGTCAACCGAGACAGGCAGTCCGGGAAAGAGGACTAACAGCTCGCCGTCGCGTAAGTAGGCATAGGAGTAGGCGACGTAGAGCGCTACCGCCCCGGTCGCGAAGTTGATGACTCCCGAGCTCCGGTAGGTGAGCACGAGCGCGAGACCCAGCGCCGCGAACACCCCTCCGTTTCCCAGGCCCAGAAGTAGCGAACCTATATGTTCCATCACGATCTCCTGGCATCTTTCAGTTCAGTCCTGCAAAACGCGGGCCGGTTCGGCCCCCCACTCGGGCAGACGCCGAGTGGGGGGCCGAACCGGCTATCGAGAAATACGTCGATGAGTGGGTAGTGGGTACGCGGCCGTCAGTCCGGGATCGGAGAGGTGCCGAGAACCTTGTACTCCGTAGGCTGGCCATCGCTGTCGAGAGTCGTGGACAACCCGCCGCGCACGCAGGCCGCCGGCGAGTCCGGGTAGGCCTTGCCGTTGCAGCGGAACTGCAACCCGGAGGCGCCCGGAAGCTCCTTCTCGGGAGCCGCCTTGATAGCGGCGGTGACGGTCGCCGGCGTGATTTCACCCTTGATGTCCTCGAGCGACGCCGCGAGACCGGCGAACGTCACGAACATGCCCCGGCCCGCGGACGAGCCGGTGTCGACGTCCTTCCCGTAGGTGTCGATCACGGCGTTGTAGAGGACGCTGGACGGGTCGTCCCCACCGACGGGAACAGAGGCGCCGATGACCATCCCTTCCAGGTCGTCCCCGGGCACGGCCTTACGGGTGGCGTCGGTGATGCACTGCGAGATGGCGCTGACCGTGCCTTCGAACCCGACCGCCCGCAGGCCGTTGATCGCGCTGATGCAGAACGAGTCGTTGCCGATGATGAACACGACGCTGGACTTGTCACCCGCGACGCCCTGCAGCTGCGGCGTCATGTCGGCCGTGCCCGGAGCGATCCGGATGAGCTCGTACTCGAGCCCCGCCTTCTCCATCAGCGGCGGTGCGAGGTCCTGCGCGTTGTGGAGCGCGGCCGGCACGTCGATGACGACCTCGGTGACCTTCTTGAGGCCCTTGTCCTTCGCGAGGCTGATCGGCAGCTGCAACGTCGCGAACGTCGGATCGCCTATGGTGAAGCTGTTGGGGTCGGACAGAATCGACGGGCTGCCCGCGCCGAAGAACATCACGGGTATGTCCGCGTCGGCCAGCGGCTTCCATACGCCCTCGGCCACCGCCGACTCGCCGACCGCGACCGCGACGACGTCCTTCTCGATCATCTGGTTCCCGCAGTCGGTACCCCTGGCCGGGTCTGCCTGCGTCTCACACGTCACCAGCTCGACGGGTCGGCCGCCGATGCCCCCGCGATGCTCGTTCAGGTACTTGGCGGTGGCCTCCGCGACGGCGAACTGGACGGAGTTGTCGATGGCGGCAGACCGGCCGTCCGAGACGATCCCGATTTTGACGGGCTCGCCGGCGGCCTTGTCGACCGGCCCGAGCGCGTTGGCGGCCGCGGCCGTCTCGGTCGGGGTGGTGGCATCCTCGTCGTCCGAGCTACACGCGGCGACGAACAGGAGCGAGGCCAGGGGCAGGGCTAAGAGCGCCCGCGCCGACCGCCGACGCGACCACCTTGTTCGGTCGCGTGGCACCGTGTTCTGCATATGCCTTCCACCTCTGAGTCATCGAAGTTGTCTGCATCGCGGCACCATCAGCCACGAAAAACAGCCCTGCCGGGAGCAGGTGGCTCTCACAAGGCCGTGTTTAGTTGGCTGGCCATTGTCCGGCGGACGAGTGAGCACATGCTCCCAACTTTCGACGTCAGCGTCAACGACTTAGGTTGCCCTCAGGTGATCTTGCTGGGTGGTGTGGTCAAAACGAGATCATGATCAAGGTGTTGGCGGCTCCGCCGTGGAAGTAGTAGCCGTGTTTGGCGTAGCGGGAGGCGAGCGGGCGAGGCATGCCTCGGGGCCGGCGGCCGGCCGTCAGGGGGCGGGGCCGTTTGAGCTGACGCGTCGGCCGGAGCGGCGCCGCGAGTCCACGGTGGTCAGCCCGGTGCAACCGGCGACGCCCGCACCGCGGGCTCCGCCTCCCACCGGCCTGGCACGACCACCCCCGGCCGCCGCCGCGACGGCAGGATCAAGCGCTGGTCCGTCCTGGGCGTCCTAATCAACGAATACGGATGGGCCGCCTTATGATCGGGACACATCAATACGGTGGCCGAGTTCTGGCACTCGAAAGATCGAGAACATTCAGTCGCGGTCGCTACTGCGACCGAAGCGGTACTTCGACGCCGGTCCTTATTTGCGTCCGGTGGCCGCATTCGCCGAACTCGCCCGCGTCGTCCGGCACCTATCCGCACTCTGTGAACACCTTGAGCCCCAGGATCACCGTGCGTGGCTGCCGAGCAGGTCCAGGGTGCCGAGGTCGCGGATGGCGGCGCACGCGTTTGTGATCATGGAGAGGAACATTCGGTCGGAGTTCTCGGTGGGTTCGTTGGTCGCGTAGGCGGAGCCGAGCACGGTGAGTAGTGGTGCCTGTGGGGTTCCGAGGCGGTAGTCGTGGAAGCAGTCGTCGAGCGGGTAGTCGTCGACGCCCATCTGGGTGAGTTGTTCGTGGTAGGCGCGGACCAGGTTCTTTTCCTGGGCGCGTCGGAGTGCGGGTGGCAGTGCGGTGGCCAGGAAGTAGGCGACGTCGCGGCCGGGGAAGCCGATCTCGAGCGACTGCCAGTCGATGGCTGTCACCTCGTGGGATTCGGTGAACAGGAGGTTGTCGAGGCGGTAGTCGCCGTGGATGAGGGTGTGGCGGGTGCTGACGTGTCGGCCCCAGCGGGCGAAGTGATCGGCGGTGCGGTGCAGTGTGTCTGTGTCGGTGGGGAGAGACGGTCCTGGAACCGGTCGAGGAACGGCTCGGTGGCCGCGGTGAGGATTTCGCCGAGGAAGCTGAGACCGGCTTCGTCGGTCTGGCGTAGCCAGTCGGCGCCGTTGGTGAGGCCCGGCTTGTTCCAGAACGGGCCGTGCAGGCCGACGAGGTTGCGTAGCGCGGCTTCGGCCTGGGGGCGAACCTGGTGTAGTAGCCCACCTCGCTGCGGTAGCCGGGGGCGATCTGGCCGCGGCCTTCGGGGGTGCCGGCGGCCAGTTTGAGCACCACCGAGGAGGGCGCCGGGTCGGCGCTGTCGGGATGGACGTCGAGGTGGAAGCGGTGGCTGGAGCTGAGTTGGCCACCCCCGACGGGTTCGTGGCGTAGCCCGACGATCTCGGTGTCGGTGCCGCCTCGGCGCAGCGCGGCGGTCATCCACTCAGGGGTGACCACGCTGGGGTCGTCGACGATCCACGCCGGTTGTCCACCCGCCGGTTCGGTCATCCTGGCCCCCGAAGGCGCTCGGGTCGGTGTCCGTGGCGGCGGGCTAGGTGATCGTGTAGCGGATGGGGAGGCGTTTGGGTCCGCCGACGAACAGGGTCTGGCATGTATTCGGGCGTGCCGGCCAGCTCGATCTCGTGTAGCCGGGGGACCAGTTCGGTGTAGAGGGCGCGTCCCTCTAGGCCGTGTCCGGTCAATGATGGTTGGAGGCGGTTTCGCGTACGGGCCCGCTCGTGTCCCAGCCGACGTACGGCGCCGGTTGACACCAGTGCTCCGCTGCTCCGTGGACCGCCATGATCCCCCGTGCCCGTGCCCGTGCCCGTGCCCGTGCCCGTGCCCGTGCCCGTGGCGGCCGTGGTGTCGAGCGGGCGGCGCGCGTGCAGGAGTGCTGGCGTCCGGAGCAGGCCGGAACCGATAGGTATTCACGCCGGCTGGGCCTCATGCGCGATGTCGAGCAGCCGTGGCGGTTGAGTGACAGCCCGGACTCACCCAGCCGCCACACATTGCCGGGTGGCGGGATTGGGGCCGCATAAGTCCCGTTCCCGCGGCCTTGGCGCACTGATTCCGTGCCCGCCGGCCCACCCCGCCCGCGCCGGGCCCGCCCGGCCCCGTAGGAGGTCACCACCGTCGGCCCTTGGACGGATGAGGCTGCCGCTTCCTCGGCGGCTAGCGCGACGAGGCCGTCTTGGATGGCGCCGCTCGCGTTGAGGCCGTCGGCCCGGTGGGGTACCTCGACGGTGCCGGGAGCCACGATGACGCTGCCGACCCGCTCGGGGAGGGGAACCGGCAGCCGGAAGGGTCCCTCGGGTAGTCCGGCCAGGGCGCCGTGGGAGAAGACGTGATCGGGGTTCGGGGAGGTGACGAACGACGTGTGACAGACGGCGGTCAGGGCCCCGGAGGTCTCGTTGCGGAATCGTGTCTCGCAGACGACGACCGGCCGGCCGGCCTTGACGGTTCTTGCCTTGAGGGAGATCGTGTGGCCGATCTCGGCTGGCTCGACGACGTGCACGTCGAGGTCGAGGGTCAGGGCCGCCCGGGGGTGGTCAGGTTCAGGGCGAGTGTGCCTGTGACGATGTCGGCCCAGGTCGCCAGCACGGATGTCCGCAGGGCGGTCGCGCCGGGACGCACAGCTCGGCGAACACGTCGGCGCGCCCGGTGGCGACGCCACCGTCGATCGAGAAGCCCAGGCCGAGCTCCATGACGACGTGACTCATGTAGCTGGCGTGACCCACGTCGTTCGTGTGACCCACGTCGCCTCGATCGCCCAGGTTGCTCACCATGCCGTCCTTTCGCTTCTCAGTCCTCGTTGCCGAATGGTTTGTAGGGCAGGGTCGGGTTGCCCTGTGCGTTGAGGGTTGTCATCAGTCCGCCTCGGGTGCAGGCGGCGGGTACGAGTGGGTTGGTTGTGCCGTTGCAGTGGAAGGTCAGGCCGGGGGCTGCGGGTAGTGGCAGTTCGGGTGCTGAGCGGATCTTCTCGATGAGTCGGGTGGGGGTGATGTT
>NZ_UBIZ01000188.1:0-55543 GCF_900465275.1 Parafrankia sp. Ea1.12
GGGGGGCGGCTTCGCGCAGGTGGGCTCGAGCCAGACGCTGTCGCCCTTGCGCATCATGGTCCCGGCGGCGGGGTTCGTTCCCGCCGCGGTGGTGCCGGGACCGTTCTGGCAGCCGCCGTTGCCGTCCAGGACACCCAGGCCGGCGCCGATCAGCATGTTGCGGGCGGCGGCGAGCGTCTCCCCCGCGACGGCGGGGACCTCGACGCAGTTCGTTGCCTGGACCGTGAGCGTTACCTTCGTGGTGACCGGGACGACGCTGCCCGCGTTCGGGCCCTGGTCGAGCACGACGCCGCCGTTCTTGCCCTTCTGGCAGACCTCGGTCGCCGTGACGTTCGTGAAGCCCTTGCCCGTCAAGGTGTTGGTGGCCGCCGTCTGGCTCTGGCCCACCACGTTGGGGACCGTCGCTTCCTTGGCCGTCGGTGTCGGCGTCGGTGCGGCGCTGGCGTCCGGCGGGGCCGTGGTCTGACCCGGCTGGGTGGGGGTGGCCGGCCCGGGCGTGGCGCTCTGGCCAGGCTTCGGGGAGGTACTTGGATGCGGCGTCGTTCCTGCTATGGAGCTTGTGGGGACAGTGCCCGGGTCCATCCCCGGGGGCATCGGGGCGCCGCCGGGCAGCGTCGCGGTGATCGACGGGTCGGCGACGACCTGCGAGCCGCCGTCCGCGGTGAGCGCGCTCTCGCTGTCACCGGCCGCGGCCAGGGCCCAACCACCGGCGCCGGCGACCAGCGCGACGACCAGGCCGGCTCCGGCCGCGATGCGGCTGCGGCGGCGGCGGTCGCCGGCAGAACGCCCGCCTGGTCCGCCCGGTCCGCCCGACGAGCCCGAGCTGCCCGGGGCCGGCTGCTTGTTCGCCGGGATCGCGGAGATCACCGTGTTGCGGTCGGACGCGGAGCCCGTGGAGCGGGCCGGGACGCGGACCGCCGGCCGGCCACCGGTGTCGTCGTCGCTCCAGTCGGCGCGGACGGGTGGCATCCCGGCGATCTGGGTGTGCTCGGCGTCGTTCCAGTCCGGCCGGACGGGTGGCATCCCGGCGATCTGGGTGTGCTCGGCGTCGTTCCAGTCGCCGGTCGGGCCACCCGCACCCGCGACGCTGGTCGCCGCGACCGCGGCGCCGGCGCCGGCGAGGCGGCGCCCCGCCGCGGCCGGCTGGCGGCCGCGCTCGTCCTCCGCCCAGTCGGCGGCCGAGCCGATCCGGGTCTGCGCCGCGTCGAAGGCCGCTTCCCGTTTCCCGGGCGCGTCGCGGCGAGGTTCGGGGACGGCGCCGCGCCCACGCTGACCTGCGGACCGGTCGTCGAACTCGCGGTCCCGGTTGTCGGGACGGCGGTTGTCGAGGTCCAGCTGGTCGTCGGAGTCGAAGTCCGGGTCGTCGCGGTCGCGGTCGTTCTCGAGCGCCTCGATCAGGTCCTCCGCGGCGTCCGCGGCGGAGGCGGGCCGCTGGCGCGGCGACTTCGCGAGCATCGACGACAGGACGTCCCACAGAGCCGGCGGGACGCCCTGGATGGGCAGTGGCTGGTCCTCGCGGTGCGCCCGCACCATGTCGGCCGGGTGCGCCTCGTCGAAAGGCGGGCTGCCGGCGATGAGCTCGTAGAGCACGATCCCGGCGGCGTAGATGTCGACGGCCGGCGTCGGAGGGGCGTCGGTCGTCAGCTCCGGCGCCATGTAGAGCGGGGTGCCGATCGGGCCGGTCAGCGAGGCGCGGGTGGGGGTGTGCACCATCCGCGCCACGCCGAAGTCGGTCAGCCGGACGTAGGGGCGGCGCGGGTCCGAGGTGTCGATGAGGACGTTCTCGGGCTTGACGTCGCGGTGGATGATCCCGGCCGCGTGCACGCTGTCCAGCGCCCAGAGGAGCCCGACGACGAGGTTGACCGCCTCGGTCACCGGTCGTGGCCCGCTCTGGTCGAGGTGTGCCCGGAGGTCGATGCCCTCGACGAGGTCCATCACGATCGCCAGGGGCGTGTCGGGCTCTCTGATCAGGTCACGAACCCGCACCAGGTCAGGGCTGTCGAGCTCGACGAGCAGGTCCCACTCGCGCAGGAACCGGTCGACGATCTCGGGGTCATGAGCGAGCTCCGGCCGAAGTACCTTGATGGCGACGGGCTCTCCGTCGGGGACATGGGCCCCGCGCCAGACCTGGCCGGCCGTTCCCTGCCCGAGCAATTCGTGCAGGACGTACCGTGCACCCAGTTTGCGCACTGCGCCTTTCCCCCTTTGTGTGCCGTCCGGGAGCGGACGGCGCGAGCCTGTGACGCTGCCGCGGCGGGGGCTGCGGAAGCCTGAGGACTCCGGTGAACCCTCTCGCCTACCAGTGGCGAGAGCCCGTTGACGTAAAGTCCGACCGGGCCACCGGATCGACGCACAGCGACGGACGCCCCCTGTCCGGTCGGCATCCCACGGGCTGGCGGGCTGACCGGACTGCGCCATCACTGCTTGTGTGCAGAAACTGCTCAGTACGTCGATCCTGCTCTGTTGACAACACCAGAGGCTACGATGCCGGGCTCTCTCCGGGTGCGTCGGGGTGCCGGCGGGGCCGGCTGGTGCGGGAGCATTGTGTTTCCGGACATCGAATATCGGCTTTCACGGTGGAGCGGCGGTGGTTTTCGCTGTGCCCGGTGGGGTTCTTGGCGCATTCGTCGTGATCTGAGACACGATTCCCGTTTCGGGTGTGGGGATTCGGTCGGCACCCGTCGGAGCCTGGGGGCTGGACAGCTCCCGGGCCGCGGCGACCACCGCGGTACCGTGCCGCCGTCCCGGCGACCGGGTCAGCCGTTCGACCGGGCCGGACAGCGACAGCGCGGCGACCACGCCGGACGTGCCGTACACCGGGGCCGACACCGAGGCCAGGCCCGGCTCGCGCTCGCCGAGGCTCTCCGCCCAGCCACGCCGGCGCACCTTCGGCAGGACGTCCGCCGCGAACGCCGCGCGCGCCAGCAGTTCGGGCTCGGCCGCGTCGTCGAAGGCGAGCAGGACCTGCGCGCCGGAGCCCGCGGTCATCGGCAGGGCCGCGCCGACGGGCACGGTGTCGCGCAGCCCGGTGGACCGCTCGGAGGCGGCGACGCAGACCCGGACCGGCCCGCGCCGGACGTAGAGCTGGGTGCTCTCGCCGGTGGCCTCGCACAGGGCGGTGAGCACCCGGCCGGCCGCGTCGATCATCTCCCAGGGCAGGGGGGTCGGGCCGCCGGCGGCCAGTCGTGGGCCGGGCACGAACCGGCCGTCGGAGTCGCGGGTGAGCAGGCGGTGGGTCTCCAGGGCCAGGGCGAGCCGGTGGGCCGTCGCTCTGGTCAGGCCGGTGCGAACGACCAGGTCGGCGAGCCCGGCCGGCCCGTGCTCAACGGCGCTCAGGACCAGGGCGGCCTTGTCCAGCACGCCGACGCCGCTACTATGTTCCATAGTCTGATATTGCCATCTCATTCTCTGAGATGCACGACCGCGAGACGGTGACCGCGAGACGCATGCCCCGTGGGAGGCACGGCACGGCCATGGGGCGCGCGGTCCCGTCATGACAGCGAAGTCCGAGCAGCGTGGGCCCGCCCACGCGAGAGAGGGAGTGGGGCCAATGGGTCGCACACTCGCGGAGAAGGTCTGGGACGCACACGTCGTCCGCCGCGCGGACGGAGAGCCCGACCTGCTCTACATCGATCTGCACCTCGTCCACGAGGTCACCTCGCCGCAGGCGTTCGAGGCGCTGCGGCTGGCCGGGCGACCGGTCCGCCGTCCCGACCTGACGCTGGCGACCGAGGACCACAACGTCCCGACGACCGACACGCTGCTGCCGATCGCCGACCCGGTCTCGCGGGCGCAGGTCGACGCGCTGCGCAAGAACTGCGCCGAGTTCGGGGTCCGCCTGTTCCCGATGAACGACCCGGGCCAGGGCATCGTCCACGTGGTCGGCCCGCAGCTCGGCCTGTCCGAGCCGGGCATGACGATCGTCTGCGGCGACAGCCACACCTCGACGCACGGCGCCTTCGGGGCGCTCGCCTTCGGGATCGGCACCAGCCAGGTCGAGCACGTGCTGGCCACCCAGACGCTGCCGCAGCGCCGTCCGAAGACGATGGCGGTCACCGTCCAGGGTGAGCTGCCCGCCGGGGTCACCGCGAAGGATCTGATCCTCGCCGTGATCGCCCGGATCGGCACGGGTGGCGGCGCCGGCTACGTCATCGAGTACCGCGGCGAAGCCGTCCGCGGGCTGTCGATGGAGGGCCGGATGACGGTCTGCAACATGTCGATCGAGGCGGGCGCGCGCGCCGGGATGATCGCCCCGGACGAGACCACGTTCGAGTACCTCAAGGGACGTCCGAACGCCCCGACCGGGGCCGACTGGGACGCCGCGGTCGAGTACTGGCGCACCCTGGCCACCGACCCCGACGCCACGTTCGACCACGAGGTCGTCATCGACGGGCCCAGCCTGAGCCCGTACGTCACCTGGGGGACCAACCCGGGCCAGGCTGCGCCGTTGAGCTCGCCCGTGCCCGACCCGGCCGCCTACGCCGACCCGGCCGCGCGCGGCTCGGTGGAACGCGCCCTGGCCTACATGGATCTCGTGCCGGGCACCCCGCTGTCCGACGTCGCCGTCGACACCGTCTTCATCGGATCCTGCACCAACGGCCGGATCTCCGACCTGCGTGCCGCCGCCGACGTGCTGCGCGGGCGCCAGGTGGCGGACGGCCTTCGGGTCCTGGTCGTCCCCGGCTCGATGGCGGTCAAGGCCGAGGCGGAGGCGGAGGGCCTCGACGAGGTGTTCCGCGCCGCGGGCGCCGACTGGCGCAGCGCCGGCTGCTCGATGTGCCTGGGCATGAACCCGGACACCCTGCGGCCGGGGGAGCGCAGCGCGTCGACGTCCAACCGCAACTTCGAGGGCCGGCAGGGCCCCGGCGGGCGGACCCACCTCGTCTCGCCGGCGGTCGCCGCCGCCACCGCGGTGACCGGCCGCCTCACGGCGCCCGCCGACCTGTAGGGCGCCCCGGCCCGGTCGAACTCCGGGCTCCCGGACCCCGGGCCACCGGACTCCCAGACTTCCGAAACTTCCGAACGGACTCGAAGGGAACGTGCCGTCATGGAGGCGTTCACCATCCACACCGGTCGGGCGGTGCCGCTGCGGCGCAGCGACGTCGACACCGACCAGATCATCCCGAGCGAATGGCTCAAGCGCATCGAGCGGACGGGCTTCGGCGCCGGGCTGTTCTCCGAATGGCGGGCGGACCCGTCGTTCGTGCTGAACGACCCCGCCCACGCCGGTGCGTCGATCCTGCTCGCCGGCCCGGACTTCGGCACCGGCTCGTCGCGTGAGCACGCGGTCTGGGCGCTGCAGGACTACGGCTTCCGCGCGGTGCTCTCGCCCCGCTTCGCCGACATCTTCCGCGGCAACGCGCTGGGCAACGGCCTGCTCCCGGTGGTGCTGCCGGCCGACACGGTCGAGGCGCTGACCGCGGCGGTGGAGGCCGACCCGACCACGGAGATCACCGTCGACCTGGTGGCCCGGGAGGTCCGCGGCGCCGGTCAGGTCGCCGGCTTCGAGCTCGACGACTTCACCCGCTGGCGGCTGATGGAGGGCCTGGACGACGTCGGCCTGACGCTGCGCCACGAGCAGGACATCACCGTGTTCGAGGCCAGCCGGCCCGGGTGGCTCCCGACCACGGCCTGAGCCTCCCGCGTCACCTGAGGATTTTCCCCGGGCCGAGCTGGGACGTCCCCGCTCGGCCCGGGGATTTCCGGCCCACTGACGGGCTCCCGGGCCGCCCTCGCGGATGTTGCGTTGATCACGTTCCAACCCCTTGCGGCGCCCCAGGTGGTGGGTGGTCCGCGCGCCGCCGGCCGGCCTGCCGCCCGGTGTTCGTCGCAACGCTGAGGGTGATCTCACATCCGCATGGGGTAGTTCCATGGTGTGTTGCTGTGAGGACCTTCTCTGGCTGGCGTCTGCCGGCTACCAATTCGTGACTTTCGGCTTGAATTCGCCCCCGTCAAAAGTTACTGAAGGTGACCAAGCTGCAGGATGTGGCGGGCTCGTAGGACAGCGCGCAACCTGTAGCCACCCGACGCGAACCCGCTGACGTGCGGGTTTGTGTGACGCGACACGCTCATGGGAATTGCCCTCGACAGTGGAGATGCCTACGGTGCAGCGCAGTGTGATGCCCGATCTGCTCCCCACCCCGCACCGTGCGGGGGCGTCCGGAGGTTGTTGTGAACAAGTCCCAGTTGGTTGACCGCATCGCCCAGCAGATCGAGGGTGGGCGGTCGAACGCCACCAAGGCGGTCGACGCGGTGTTCGACGCGATCCAGGAGGCCGTGGCCGGCGGCGAGAAGGTCACGATCACCGGGTTCGGTGTGTTCGAGCGGGTGGAGCGCGCCGCGCGCACGGGCCGCAACCCCGCGACCGGCGAGCCCGTCCACGTCGCCGCGTCCGTGGTGCCGAAGTTCCGTCCCGGCTCGGAGTTCAAGGCCAGCGTCTCGGCCAGCAGCGACTGAGCGGCTGACGGCCGTGCCCTCACGCGGCCGCGCTCCGGAGCGAGCGTGGACACCCACGACGCTCCGGAGCGCGGCCGCGGCGGACGCAGAGCCCGCCGCCGCCCGTCTGCCCTGCTAGCTAGCGGCGCCCGCGCTCGTACGCCTGCGCCATCAGGTCGGCCTGGTAGTCCGAGAGACGCTCGTCGTCCGCCGAGGTCGTCTGGCGCTCCCAGCGGCCGTCCGCGGCCAGGGTCCAGGCCTCCACCTGGTCGGAGAAGGCGTGGTCGAGCATCCCCCGCACCGTGGCCTGCCGCTCGGTGTGCGGGACCCGCACCAGCGCCTCGATCCGGCGGTCCAGGTTGCGGTGCATCATGTCGGCGCTGCCGATCCAGAACTCGCCGACCGAGGCGAACTCCAGCACCCGGCTGTGCTCCAGGAACCGCCCGAGGATCGACCGGACGTGCACCGTCTCGGACAGCCCCGGCACCCCCGGCCGCAGCGCGCAGATGCCGCGCACCAGGCAGTGCACCGGCACCCCGTCGCGGGACGCCCGGTAGAGCGCGTCGATGATCTTCTCGTCCACCAGGCTGTTGACCTTGACCCGGATGCCGCACTCGCGGCCCTCCCGGGCGGCCGCGGCCTCGGCCTCGATCCGCTGGATGATGCCGTCCCGCATGTGCTGCGGGGCGACCAGCAGCGAGCGGTACTCGGTCTGCCGGCTGTAGCCGGTCAGCACGTTGAACAGGTCGGTCAGGTCGGCGCCGACGTCCGGGTCGGCGGTGAGCAGGCCCAGGTCCTCGTAGAGGCGCGCGGTCTTGGGGTTGTAGTTGCCGGTGCCGACGTGGCAGTAGCGGCGTAGCCCGCCGCGCTCCTGGCGCACCACCAGACAGATCTTGCAGTGCGTCTTGAGTCCGATCAGCCCGTAGACGACGTGGCAGCCCGCCCGCTCCAGCTCGCGCGCCCAGCGGATGTTCGCGCTCTCGTCGAACCTGGCCTTGATCTCCACCAGGACGACGACCTGCTTGCCGGCCTCGGCGGCCGCGACGAGCGCGTCGACGATCGGTGAGTCGCCGGAGGTCCGGTAGAGCGTCTGCTTGATCGCCAGGACGTTCGGGTCGGCCGCGGCCTGCTCGATGAACCGCTGCACCGAGGTCGTGAACGAGTCGTACGGGTGGTGGACGAGGACGTCCACCTCGCGCAGCACGCTGAAGAAGTCCGGCGGCTCGCCCTCGTCGGTGAGCAGCCGCGGATGCGTGATCGGCACCCGCGGCGGGTCCTTCAGCTCCGGCCGGTCGAGGTCGTAGAGGGCCCAGAGCACCGACATGTCGAGCGGGCCACGGACCCGGTGGACCTCGCGGTCGCTGATCTCCAGCTCGCGCATCAGCAGGCTGAGCAGGTCGTCGTCGATGTCGTCGTCGACCTCGAGGCGGACCGCCGGGCCGAACCGGCGCCGGGCCAGCTCGCGCTCCAGTGCCTGGAGCAGGTCCTCCGCCTCGTCCTCCTCGACCTCCAGGTCGGCGTTGCGGGTGACCCGGAACAGGTGCGAGTCGGCGACCTCCATCCCGGGGAAGAGCTGCCCGAGATGGGCGGCGATGACCTCCTCGAGCGGGACGAAGCACGCGGTGGTGTCGTCCTGGGCGCGCCGGGGGGCGGCCTCCGTGCCGGCCCGGTCCCCGGCCGGCTCGTCGACGTCCACCCGGATCAGCCGCGGGACGTTCTGCGGCACCTTGACCCGCGCGAAGCGCTGCGCGTCGCCGCCAGGCTCGCGCACCGCCACGGCCAGGTTCAGCGACAGGCCGCTGATGTAGGGGAACGGGTGCGCCGGGTCGACCGCCAGCGGGGTGAGCACCGGGAAGATCTGCTCGTGGAAGTAGTCCCGCAGCCGCTCCCGCTGCGGGTCGCCGAGCTCCTGCCACAGCTTGACCGTGATCCCCGCGTGCGCGAGGGAGGGCGCCACCTCGTCGGTGAAGCAGCGCGAGTGGCGGGCGGTGAGCTCGGCGGTGGTGCGGCTGATCAGGTCGAGCTGCTCGCGGGCGGTCAGCCCGTCGGCCGAGCGGACGGCCAGCCTCGTGGCGTGCCGGCGCATCAGGCCGGCCACCCGGACCATGTAGAACTCGTCGAGATTGCTCGCGAAGATGGCCAGGAACTTCGCCCGTTCCAGCAATGGGGTCGAGACGTCCTCGGCGAGTGCGAGGACACGGCTGTTGAAATCAAGCCAGGACTTCTCGCGGTTGATGTAGCGGTCCGGCGGGAGGTCCGAAGGGGTCGGCGTGCGGGGCGCCTCCAGGGGCTCCAGCAGCGCGCTTCGGGCCTTCCGCTGCGGCTGATCCGGGCGGGTCGCCACCAGCTCGCTCATGCTTGTCCATGCTGCCAGGCTTGAGTGAACGCGGCAGCCTCGAAGTATGACGATGTGAGGTAATCATGAGGATTGGTTGTGCCGTCCGGGCTGCTGAGATGTCCTGTGCCGCTGCCGTTCGGTGACAGTCGTGCCGCGATGTGGCATTTGTTAACGGACGGGAAACAGGCCAGAGTGACGATCGGTGGCGTGGTGGAGACTCCTGGGGCACCCGGTGGCCGGCTCACGCCCGCCGGGCCGGCGTCTGCCGTGCCCGACATCGCGGGCGCGCAGCGGGTCACCTACCGGGTGAGCCAGCGGTTCCGGTACACCTACGACGGCAGCGCGACGAACCTCGACCACCGGCTTGTCGCGGTGCCCCCGGCGCGGCACGGCGGCCAGTTCCGCCGGTCCGTCGACCTGCGGGTCTCCGCCCCGGAGGCGCGCACGACCTGGCAGCGCGGGCCGGACGGCCTTCAGATCGCCAACATCCGGATCGACGTCGTGCCGCCGACGCTGGACTTCGATGTCACCGTCGTCGTCGAGCGGATCGCCCGGGCCGGGTGGCCGACGCTGCCGGCGTCCGCGCTGAGCAGCCGGCGCCTGCTGACCGCCACCGCTCTCACCGCCCCCACCCCGGCGATGATCGACGCGGCGCGCTCGATGGCCGGGCCCGACCCGGTCGCCACGGCCCGCCGGGTGTGCGGATGGGTCCACGAGCGCATCGCCTACGTCTCGGGCAGCACCGACGTCGGGACGACCGCCGCCCAGGCGCTCGCCGGCGGGCGCGGCGTCTGCCAGGACCAGGCCCACGTGATGATCGCGATGTGCCGCGCGGCCGGTATCCCCGCCCGGTACGCACAGGGGCACATGCTGGGTGAGGGCGCCTCGCATGCCTGGGTGGAGGTGCTGGTGCCCGCGGCCCTCGCTCCGCCCGTCGGCGGGGCCTCGCCCGTCGGCGGGGCTGACGCGCTCGCCGGGGCGGGGGCGGTCGATCCGGGGCCGGCCGAGGCGTTCACCCCCGGCGGTGTCGGCGCGGCCGCGGTGGCCTTCGACCCCTGCCACGACCGGCTCGCCGACCTGCGGTACGTCACGGTGGCGGTCGGTCGCGACTACCAGGACGTCGCACCGACCTCGGGTCGCTACGTCGGCGCGGGCCGCGGCGTCCTGGTCGCCACCGCGCGGGTCGACGTCGTCTAGAGGGCCGAGCTACTTCCGACTCAGGACCAGCCCGCCCCGCCACCGCCACACCGACCGGCCGACCGGCACTACCACTGTCGCCGGCCCGGTCGGCGCCGGCGCGACTGCCGGCGCCGGCGCCGATGCCGGTGTCGCGGCGAACCGGCGCTCGTCCGGTTTGGCCGTCCGCGACGTCTCGTCTGACGCCATAGGGTGCCCGACGCGCCGCGCGCACCACAGGTGGACACTCTTTGTGTTTGCCTGATCACAAGATACGGTGACCCGAGGGGCTCTCCGACGAGCTGGTCTCTCGGCGTCGATTGATCGAACACGCACGAGCTGTCCTGGTTCGCGGGAGTTCCCGACGAGCGTGCCGCGGCCTGCGCCGCGGTCAGTGACCCCTCGCGAGTGATCAGGCCCAGCGGGTCCTGATCACCCGCGACGCACCGTCATCCGCGAAAGCCGTCATAACCCTCGGTCGCCGCCGGCTGACCCCACGGACGTCGGTGCGCAGAGAACCGGCCCAGGTGCCGGTGGGGCGGACCACCGGACCACAGGGGGAGGAGGGTGGGCGTGCCTCTACTGCTCGACGGCGTCGGGATCGCGGCGGGTCTCACCGCGGCCGCCGGCTGCGTGTGGACAGGCCGCCGGCTCGGGCGGGCCCACGGCAGATGGCTGATCTGGGTCGCCGCGGCGCTGGTGGCGTGGACGGCCAGCCAGTCGGCGTGGGTCGCCGACGGGCGTGACGGCCAGCGGCCCCGCCGGCCGTCCCTGGCGGACGTCGGCTACCTGGCGATGCCCGTCCTGGCACTCGCGGCGCTCGCCGCGACCCCGACCGCGCGGGCGCGCCGGCCGGTGAACCAGCCGGATCTGCCGCCCCTGCCGGCGGGTGTGCCGATCGCGGGCGGGCCGGGGACCTCAGGTGGCTTCGGCGGTTCCGGTGGCTTCGGTGGTTCCGACCGGGTCCGCCGGTCGCGGGCGGAGCGCACCGGTGACGGCGTCGCGGGCCTGGTGGACCGGCTGCTGCTTGCCTGCTCGGTGATTCTCGTCGGCTGGGGGCTCGGGGTGCGCCCCGCGCTCGCCGCCGCCGGCACGGACGGGTGGAGCCGTGCCGTGGCGGCCGTCTATCCCGCCGGGGCGGTGCTGCTCGTCGTCGCCGCGCTGCACGCCACGGCGTTCCGGCGGCCTCCGGACCGGGTCCGGATCCTCGCGGCCGCCGTGGGCCTGTTCCTGATCGTCGCCTCGACCTCATGGCTTCGCGGGCCGACCGACGCCGCCGCCTTCCCGGCGGTGGTCGGGGTCGTGCCGATCGCCGGCTGCGCGTTCGTTCTGCTGGCCGTGCTGCGCGCGGCCGGCGGCGCCCGGATCGGGACGGCGGGCTTCGTACTCCCGGCGGCCGCGCACGCCGCGGGTCCAGAGCACGCCGCGGGGCATGCGCACGCCATGGACTTCGGTCACGCCGCGCGGTTCGGCCATGCCGTCGGGTACGGACACGCCGTGTCGACACGCGCCGGCACCGGCGGCGGTCGCGGAGCCGGCGGCGCCGACGCGGGCGACGGGTCCGAGCGCTGGGGCTTTCTCCTGGTGCCCACGCTGGTCGCCGGCTGCGCGACGGCGACGGTGCTGGCCGGCCTCGCCGGCGGCCACCGCCTCGACGGCGTCGAGATCGGGCTGGCCGCGGTGGTAGTCGCCGGGATGGTGGCCGACCGCCTGGTGGCGGCCCGCGCGGGCCGGCGGCTCGCCCAGCGGGTCCACGCCGCCGAACGGGAGATCCACCACCGGGTCTTCCACGACCCGCTCACCGAGCTGGCGAACCGCGCGCTGTTCCAGCACCGGCTGCGCGGCGCCCTGACCGACCGCTGGCGCTCCGGCGACGACCGGTCCGGTGGCGGCATCGCCATCCTGTACTGCGATCTTGACGACTTCAGCGCCCTCAACGACAGCCTCGGCCCGGCGGCCGGTGACCATCTGCTGCGCACCGTCGCGCAGCGGCTGCGGCACTGCGTGCGCACCACCGACCTGGTCGCCCGGGTCGGCGCGGACGAGTTCGCGGTACTGCTGGCCGGCGGCGACGAGTCGCCCGAGGTGGTCGGGGAGCGGGTGCTGGCCGCGCTGCGCCACCCGATGGCGGTCGGCGGGCGGCCGCGCTCGATCCGCGCCAGTGTCGGGCTCGCCGTCGCCCGCCGCACCCACGAGACCGGGGAGTCGCTGCTTCGGCACGCCGAGACGGCCGTCCACGTGGCCAAGTGCTCGGGCAAGAACCGGCTGGTGACCTACCGGCCGGGGATGGCCTCGCCGGAGGCTGGCGCGCACCTGGCCGACGCGCTGGCCACGGCGCTGCGCCGCGGCGGGCGCTCGGCGGGCTTCGACGTCCACTACCAGCCGATCGTGCGGCTGCGGGACGGGCACCCGGTGGCGCTCGAGGCCCTCGCCCGCTGGACCGACCCCGGGCGCGGGCCCGTCCCGCCCGGCACGTTCGTCGCCGCCGCCGAGAACGGGGGGATGGTCGGCCTGCTCGACGACCTGGTGCTCACCCGGGCGTGCACCGAGGTCGCGCTGGCCTACCCGGCCGGCTCGCGGCTGCGGCTGCACGTGAACGTCTCGGCGAGCCGGATCACCGACACCAGGCTGCGCGACAGCGTCGCCCGGGTGCTCGCCGCAAGCCGGCTCGACCCCCGCCGGCTCGTCGTGGAGGTCACCGAGACCAGCCGGATCGCGGACCTCTCCGCCGCGGCCGACGTGCTCTCGGGCGTGCGGGACCTGGGGGTGGCGATCGCGCTGGACGACGTCGGCGCGGGCAACACGAGCCTGGCCGTCCTGCACCGGCTGCCGGTGGACGTCGTCAAGCTGGACCGCACGCTCATCGAGTCCCCGATGGACGGCAGCCGGGTCTCGAACCTGCGTCGCTCGATGATCGACGTCGCCCACGCGCTCGGGGCGGTCGTGGTCGCCGAGGGCATCGAGCGGGAGTCGCAGCTGGTGGAGCTGGACCGTCTCGGCTGCGAGCTCGGCCAGGGTTTTCTCTTCGCGCGGCCCGGGCCGCTGTCGGGTCTGCCGCCCATCGGCGGCGGTCCCGGCGGCGGTCCCGGTGACGGCGAGGACGGCTATGGCTCCGGCGGGGGGGAAGGTGGGTCCCAGAAGTGGTGAGGCCCGGTCCAGCGGCGCCTCGTGCCCTGGCGGTGGGGCGGGATGAGCCCGAACACGGTGGCGGCCGAGCCGGAGCCGGCGCGGTTGACGGCGCCACCCGCCAGCACCCAGGCCCCGATGGGCGGGAGCGCCTCGAGGTGCGCCAGGTTCTCCAGGGAGACGCGGTGCTCGCGGTAGAGCGCCCTGGAGACCGCGTACGTGTCGTCCGAGCCCGGGTCGGGGCCGAAGGTGTCCGACCCCAGGGCACCCCGCCGCCCGAGCCGGCCGGTCTCGATCAGCCAGCGCACGGCGGCCAGCCCGAAGCCGGGCTGATGGATGCCTCCGTGCCCGTCCAGGTTCGGGTAGGCGGGCGTGCCCCAGCGGCGGTCCCATCCCGTCCACGCGATCACGGCGGCACCGGCGGGGATGCGCCCGTGCCGGCGCTCGAACGCCGCCAGGTCCGCCAGGCTCACCTGGTAGTCGGGATTCTCGGCCGCCGCGGCGCGGACGTCGATCCGCACCGCGGGCAGGAACAGGTCCGCCGGGTGCAGCTCGTCGGCGAGCGCCCCCGCGGGGTCGAAGTGGCCGGGCGCGCCCCAGTGGGTGCCGGTGTGCTCGCCGCGGCGCACCAGCTGGAGGTAGTAGCCGTCCCGCTCGATGGTCGCCGCGGTGGTCAGGGTGAACTCGGGATCGCCGGGGAACACCGGCGTCGTCGCCGGGTCGTGCACGTGCGCCAGGCTGACGACGGTCACCGCGCCGAGGCCGTCCCCCGCACCCCCCGCGCGGGCGGTGCGGGCCCAACGGGGCCGGTTCACGCAGCGGTGCGCGGGGACGGGTCGGCCGCGAGCGCTCGGGCGGTGGCCGGGCCCAGCCCGAGGGCGCGGGCCGTGTTGAGATCGGCGACGGTGTCGACGTCCCGGCGCAGTCCGGGAACCGTGTCGGCGAGCAGGGCGGTGAGGTCGACGGCCCCCGAATCGAGGTGCGCCTCGAAGCTGCCGGGGCCGAACGAGGGACACAGCGAGGCACCGGGAGCGGCGCTGAGTAGCACCGTGCCGGTGCCGACCGCGTCCGCGAGCACGCCCCTACCGGACGGCGGCGCGGCCGCCAGCGCCCGTCGCAGCTCGGTCGGGCGCAGCGCGGGGAGGTCGGCGGAGACCGCGGCGACGGCGCATCCCGGGTGTATCCGGCGGGCGAGCACGGCGCCGTGCGCGAGCGCCGGGTTGAGCCCCCGGTTCGGCTCGTCCGCGGCCACCAGCAGCCGGCCCGTCCGCGTGAGGCCGTACATGCCGCCCACACCGGTCGTGCCGCCCACGCCACCCGCGCTGCCGCTCCCTGTGCTGTCAGTGCCGGCCGGGATCTCGGACCGGTCCCGCGCGAGCTCGGTGAGGGCGCGCCGCGCGCGGGGGTCGTCTGTGACGACGACGAGGCCCACGACGCCCTCGCCGGCGTCGAGCACCGCCCTCGCGGTGTCCAGAGCCATGGCCAGCGCGAGCGCGCCGCGGTCCGGCCGGTCGAGCCGGGACTTCGCGGCGGTCAGCGGCTTCAGCGGGACCAGGACGACCCAGGGCGGGGCGGTCTCGGTGGTCAGCACAGCGCCGACGATAGGACATCCGACCCGCCGCGGGCGGTCCCCGCGGCGTCCGGCATCCGCCCGCGAGGCGCCGGGCGACGGGCCCGCCGGCGGTGCCCGGGTCCTCCCGTCATGGCACGAACTCGACAGTCTTCCCGGCGCTGAGCAAGACTGCCCACTCATGGGACGACCATGGCGGGGCGGGTTCTGGATCGCGCTCGCCGCGGCCGTCATCCGTCCGCTGTCCTGCCTGCTGACCCGCCGGCGCTGGTCGGGGCAGGGGAACATCCCCGCGTCGGGGGGCGTCATCCTGGTCGCCAACCATCTCTCGACGGTGGACCCGCCCCTGCTCGCGCACTATGTGTACGCCGCCGGGCGCAGTCCCCGGTTCATGGCGAAGAGCGACCTGTGGGAGGTTCCGATCCTGCGGCGTGTGCTGGCGGGCGCCGGGCAGATCCCGGTCTACCGCCGGGATCCCAGCGCGGGCGGCGCGCTGCGTGACGCGGTCGCGGCGCTGCGCGCGGGGCGCGCGCTGGTCATCTACCCGGAGGGCGGCATCACCACCGATCCCGACTACTGGCCGATGCGCGCCCGCACGGGCGTGGCCCGGCTCGCTCTCGCGACGGGCGCGCCGGTGATCCCGGTGGCCCAGTGGGGCGCGCAGCGCATCTGGGGGCGCGACCGGCGGCCGCACCTGTTCGCCCGCCCGGAGATCCGCGTCCACGCGGGCCGTCCCGTCGACCTGAGCCGTTTCGCCGCCCGGTCCGGTGCGCCGACCGACCCGTCCGGTGTGGCTGACCCGTCCGGTGCGTGGCTGCTGCGTGCGGTGACCGACGTGGTGATGGCCGATCTCACCGCGGTGGTGGAGCTGGTCCGGGGCGAGCCGGCGCCGCCGCCGGCCGGTTCCGCGGTGCCGGCTGATCCTGTGCCGCCGGCCGGTTCCGCGGAACCGGGTCCGGAGATTCCCTGTCAGCCGGAGGCGGCGGCGTCGCCCGGGGCCCGCCCGCCCGACCCGGACGCGCCGCGGGCCGGGAGCGCGCGGTGAGGCGCGCGGCGGTCCTCACCGCCGGCTCCTGGGGGACGGTCTTCGCCAAGGTGCTGGCCGACGCGGGCGCGCGCGTCACGCTGTTCGCCCGAGACCGGGCGATCGCGGACGCGATCAACGGCCGGCACGTCAACCCTCGCTACCTGGCGGACGTCCGCCTGCCGGACCTGGTCCGCGCCACCTCGAGCCCGGAGCGGGCACTGTGCGAGGCCGACCTGGTGGTGCTCGCCGTCCCGTCGCAGGCGCTGCGCTCCTGCCTCGTCGAGTGGGCGCCACTGGTGGGGCCCGGCGCCGTCTACGTGAGCCTGATGAAGGGCATGGAGGCCGGGAGCAGCCGGCGGATGAGCGAGGTGATCGCGCAGGCAGCCGGGGTCGGCCCGGAGCGCATCGCGGTGGTGAGTGGCCCGAACCTGGCCCGCGAGATCGCCGTCGAGCACCCCGCGGCCACCGTGGTGGCCAGTGCGTCCGCGGCCACGGCGCACGCCGTCCAGGCCGCCTGCTGGACGCCGTACCTACGGCCCTACACGAACGCGGACGTCCTGGGCTGCGAGCTCGGCGGGGCGGTGAAGAACGTGATCGCGCTCGCCGCCGGGATGCTGGAGGGCATGGGCTTCGGCACCAACAGCCTGGCCTCGCTGATCACCCGCGGGCTCGCCGAGACCGCGCGGCTCGGCACGGCGCTCGGCGCGGACCCGATGACGTTCGCCGGGCTGGCCGGTCTCGGGGATCTGGTGGCCACCTGCGGATCACCGCTGTCGAGGAACCGGAGCTTCGGCGAGAAGCTCGGCCGCGGCATGACCCTCGACCAGGTGCTCGCCGAGCAGCGCCAGGTGGCCGAGGGGGTGCGCTCCTGCCGGCCGCTGCTGGCGCTGGCCGACGGGCTCGGGGTCTCCATGCCGATCACCCGCCAGGTCGAGCGGGTGCTGTACGAGGGGCTGCCGCCGCTGGAGGCGGTCAAGGACCTGATGAGCCGCGAGCCCGGCCCCGAGTACCACCTTTGACGCGGCGCGGAGCGCGGCGGCGGTGCCGGGAATCCGATGGACGGCAAGTCACGGGTCTGTCACGATGCGGCGCATTATGGGATTCTTCGAGGATGTCCCGCAGCCCGTGCCGGCGGCGCCCCTGCCGGTCTCACTGACGGCCTCACTGACGGGGCCCGTGCGCGCTCCCTGGCTGGCGCCGCCGGACCACCAGCTCGGCGGGGTCGTCGCGGCGCCACCCTCGCTCGGGGTCACCGGGGACACCGCCGTCTCGATCGGTGGTGTCGTCGCCTACCCGAGCGGGGTGGAGATCACTCTGGAGGTCCGCCTGCGGCCGGGGACGGCGGCCGGCGCCGATCCGCGGCTGTCCGTGGCCTGGGCACGGGAGGCGCAGCGGATGGTCCGGTTCGGCGTCGTGCTCCCCGGCGGGGCCCGGGTGATCGCGGCCGATCCCGGCGTGCCCCTCGCCGCCCGGCTCGACGCCACCGCGGACACCTCGGGCACGCAGGACGACCCGTTGCTGACCGTCGTGGACTCCTGGGGCCCGGTGGAGGACTGGGCTGGCCCCGGCTTCGTCCAGCCGCCGCAGCCGGCCTACGGGTACGGGTACGGGCCCGGCCTCGCGTATCGCACGTTCACGGCCGGGTTCGCCGGTGGGCGGGCGCCGGACGTCCACCGGCTGCGGTACTGGCTGTGGCCGCTGCCGCCGGCCGGGCCGCTCACGCTGGTCGTCGACTTCCCCGCCCGCGGGCTGGCCGAGTCGCGCGTCACCGTGGACGGCTCCGCGTTGCGCGCGGCTGCCGAGCGGGCCGTGACGCTGTGGCCCGCGGGGGACGGGCTCGACGAGCCCGGCACGCCGCCGGTGGACGTCCCGACCGAGGCCGCGCGGGTGCGGGCGGCCTTCCGGCGCGCCTTCACCGGCGGGCAGGGTGAGGACCACGCCCTGAGCGCCGTCGAGGGCGGGCCGGGGCTGCGGGACGTCCTGGAACGGGTGCGGGAGCGGTTCCCGAGGCAGACCACGGGCGCGCGGGTACTGGTCGGCGAGCCCGTCTTCGTCGATCCCGGGCACGCGCGGGTGCTGTTCGAGGTCGTGGTGCCGGGAGCCTCGCTGGGCGGGGTCTCCGTCGGCGCCGCGGTGCTCGTCGCCGGGGACTGGAAGGTGACGACGCAGACCTACACCGGGGTGCTCGCCCGGTCCGGGATCGGGGTGTTCGCCGGCTGACTCGACCAGGCCGGCCGGCCTGGTCGAGTCAGCCGGCCTGTCGGGTTGTCCTCCGCTCCGGTGGTCAGATGTTCACCGTGCGGATGCGACTCCCGCCAGTCGGGGCGGTGTGGCCCGCCCGTAGGATCACGGCTCGTGGTTGGGCTGCTGGGGCTCACGTCCCTGGTTCGAGGCTTTTCCTGTTCGCCCCTGACCCGGCGGTGCGTCGATGAACGAGGTTGACCTGGCGCGGCTTGCCGCCGTCCTGCCGGACTACACGCTCGGCGACCCGTTGGGGAAGGGCGCGTCCGGCCTGGTGCTGGCCGGGTGGCACCGCGGCATGCATCGTGACGTCGCGGTCAAGGTGATGGCGCGCGGCTACGGCCGGGCGGACGACGGGTTCGCCGCCGAGGCGCGCATCGCGGCCCGCTTCGACCATCCGCACGTCATCCGCGTCTATGACTACGTCGAGCGGGACGGGCTGCGCGTGCTCGTCATGGAGATGCTCGCCGGCGGCACGCTGACCCGGCGCCGCGCCAGGATGAGCCCGCAGGCGGCCTGCGCGGTCGGCCTCGCGGCGGCGTCGGCGCTGACCTACGTCCACGGCCGCGGCGTGCTGCACCGCGACATCAAGCCCGACAACATCCTGTTCGACGCCGCCGGGCAGCTCAAGGTGGCCGACTTCGGGATCGCGAAGATCGTCGACGGGACGAGCCCGGGCGCGAGCACGGTGATCGGGACCCCCCGCTACATGGCGCCCGAACAGCTCGCGGGCGGTCGGCTGATGCCCGCCAGCGACCTCTACTCGTTGGGAGTCGTGCTTCTCGAGCTGCTGACCGGTGCGGAGGCGTTCGACCCGGCGACCTTCGTGCGGCCGGCGGGCGGGCTCGACCGGCCGGCGGGCGGGTTCGGCCCGCACCATGTCGCGACGCCGGCGGCGGACATCGCCGGCCCGGTCGCGGCGGTGGTCGCGAGCACGCTGGCCCGGGACCCGCAGGCGCGGCCGGAATCGGCGAAGGCGTTCGCGCTCTCCCTGGCCCGGGCCGCCGCCGCGGCGTACGGACCGGACTGGTTGGACCGCTGCGGCCTGCCGCTGCACCTCGACGCGGACGTCCGCTCCGAGGCCAATCGCCGCCTGCCGGCGGGGGCCGGGCCGCGGGCGTGGCGCCAGGGGCCGGCGCCGGCCCCAGCCATCGCCGCGGCTCCGGCCCGGACCCCACCTCCGGCCGTGGGGTCCGCACCCGCCGAGGCGGGGTCCGGGGCGCGCGGCCGGACTCCCACGGTGGCCGGGAACCCGACCGTCCGGGGCACGGGGAGCCGCTTCGGCATCGGGCGGCGGGTGGCTCCGCGTCCGGCCGGCCCGCCGCTGGCGGGTCACGCCGGCTGGGTCCTGGCGGCGGACTTCTCCTCGGACGGAGCGATCATGGCCACCAGCGCCAAGGACGGCGAGGTGCTGCTGTGGGACGTCGCCGAACCGGCCGCGCCCCGGTCGATCGGGCGCCTGCCGGACGGCCCCGACGACGGCGTCACGTCGGTCGTGTTCTCGCCTGACGGGCGCACCCTCGCCGGCACCAGCTGGGACGGCTCGCTGCGGCTGTGGGACGTCACCCGGCCCGGTGCTCCCCATCTGCTGGGCAGGCCGCTGAGGGCCCACGCGGGGCCCGTGCGCTCGGCGGCGTTCGCCACCGACGGCCGCATGCTCGCCACCGGAAGCGACGACCGGTCGGTCCAGCTGTGGGACATGGCCGACCGTGGCGCGCCCCGTCCGCTGGGCGGGCCGGTGACCGGCGCGACCTCGTTCGTGACCTCGGTGGCGTTCGCCCCGGACGACCACCTGCTCGTCGCCGCCGGCTACGACCGGGACGTGCTGTTCTGGGACATCACGAACCGGCACGCGCCGCGCCGGCTGGCACGCACCGTCGCCGGGCCCACGTCCGCGCTCGTGGCCGCGTTCGCGCCGGACGGACGGACCCTCGCGACCGGCGGCGTCGACGGTGTGATCCGGCTGTGGGACGTCACCGTCCCGGACCGCCCGACCGCGCTGGGCCGTCCGCTGGCAGGGCACGACAACCGTGTCTGGGCGCTCGCCTTCGCCCCGGACGGCCGCACCCTGGCCAGCGGTGGCTTCGACAATGTGGTCCGGCTGTGGGACACCTCCGAGCGGACCCGCGCGCGGCCGCGTGGCCGGCCGCTGGCGGGCCACGCGGACTGGGTGATGTCGGTCCGGTTCGCCCCGCACGGCCGGATCCTGGCCAGCACCGGCAAGGACCAGACCATCCGGTTGTGGTCCCTGCCGTGAGCCGTTCGCCGGCTCAGCCGGTGGCGCGGCTCCCCGCGGCGCCGGTGCTGTCGGTGCTGTCGGGCGGAACGTCCGCGGGCACGGTCTCGATCAGCGCGCCGATCGAGCGGAGCTTGCCCACCGGGTCCTCGTATCCGCGCTCGAGGAACCGGGTGCCGCTGATCAGGCTGGACCCCTCGGCGACCAGGGCCGCCATCACATAGGCGAACCCGGCACGTAGATCGGGGATCTCCAGGTCGGTGCCGCGCAGCCGGGTGGGACCGCTGACGACCGCCGAGTGCTCGAAGTCCCGGGACGCGAACCGGCACGCCTTGCCGCCCAGGCAGAACGTCGACAGGGCGATGTCCGCGCCCATCTCGTTGAGCTGGCGGGTGTAGCCGAAGCGGTCCTCGTAGATCGTCTCGTGGATCACCGAGGCGCCCTTGGCCTGGGTCAGCAGCACGGCCAGCGGCTGCTGCCAGTCGGTCATGTACCCGGGGTGGACGTCGGTCTGCACGTGCGTCGCGGTGAGCTCGCGCGCCCGGTGGAAGGTCAGCCCGTGCGGGCTCACCTGGAACTCCCCGCCGAGGCGGCGCAGGTGGTTCAGGAAGGTCGCCACGTGCTCCTGGCGGGCCCCGACGACGTCCACCCGGCCGTTGGTCGCGACGGCCGCAGCGGCGAACGAGGCGACCTCGATGCGGTCGGGGATGGCCTCGTGCGTCGCCCCGCGCAGCGCCTCGACGCCCTGCACGACGATCGTGCGGTCGACCTCGACGTCGACCAGCGCGCCCATCTGCTGCAGGAAGAGGATGAGGTCGATGATCTCAGGCTCCACCGCGGCGTTCGAGATCACCGTGGTGCCCTTGGCCCGCACGGCGGCCAGCAGCAGGTTCTCGGTGGCCCCGACGCTCGGGAACGGCAGCGTCACGTGCGCCCCGTGCAGGCCCAGGGTCTTGACCTCGACCGAGCGGAGCTGCTCGATGATCTCCGCGCCCATGGCGCGCAGCCCGCGCAGGTGGAAGTCGACCGGCCGCTTGCCGATCCGGCAGCCGCCGGGCAGCGGGACGACGGCCTCACCGACCCGGTGCAGCAGCGGGCCCATCATCAGGATGGGGATGCGGTTGACCCCGGAGTAGGCCTCGGCGAGCGAGGCGTCCTCGATGCGCGGGGTCGTCACCCGCACCGTGTGCGAGTCGAGCCACTCGACCTGCGTTCCCAGCTCGGCGAGCATGCCGAGGACGACGTCCACCTCGACGATGCGCGGCACCCGGCTCAGCGTGCAGGGCTCGGGGGTCAGCAGGGTGGCGACGAGCAGCTTGGTGACCGAGTTCTTGGCGCCGGAGACCTCGACGGACCCGGTGAGCGGCGCACCGCCGACGATCCTGTACCAGTGGCGGTCCGAACCCGCGGGTGTGGTCGTACCGGAACTGGGTTCCCTCACGGGCTGCCTCCACGGCGATGAGTCGGATGCGCCAGGTTTTCGGTGCGTCAGCTCCTGGCTGAAGCCGGGGAGATTCAATCAGACCGAGTGACCGGCGCCACGGGGCGTCCGGGCACGTGCCGCGGTGGCGCGATGGGCGAACATGTGTTCGAATACGTTCCGTGCGGATGATCGCGGAGAGCTACCGGCCCGGACCACTGCCGCCGGCGACGCCCCGCCGTGGGTGGCGGAGGTCCGGATCAGACGGTGCCGGCCCGGGTCAGATGGCCGTGGTCGACGGGCCCGATCCCGGCGCCGAGCGGGAAGCCGGCGGCGAGCGCTCCGGTCACATATGTCTTGGCCGCCCGCACCGCGGTCGGGACGTCGTCGCCCCGCGCCAGGTGCGCGGCGATCGCGGAGGCGAGCGTGCAGCCCGTCCCGTGGGTGTGCTCGCGCGGCAGCCGTTCGGCGCGCAGCAGGATGTCGGTCGACCCGTCGGTCAGCAGGTCGACGGCGTCGCCCGGCAGGTGGCCCCCCTTGACCAGCACCCACGCCGGGCCCAGGGCGAGCAGGGCCGCCGCGGCGCGATGCAGGTCGGTCTCGTCGGTGACCTCGATGCCGGTCAGCAGTCGCACCTCGTCCAGGTTCGGGGTGACGACGGTCGCGCGGGGGAGGAGCTCGGTGCGCAGCACGTCCACCGCGTCGGCGGCCAGCAGCGGGTCGCCGTGCTTGGAGACCCCCACCGGGTCGACCACGCACGGTGCCCCCAGCCCGGCGAGCTCCCGCGCCACCACCCCGACGAGGGGCGCGGAGGAGAGCATCCCGGTCTTCACCGCGTCCACGCCGATGTCGTCGGCGACGGCGCGGATCTGTGCGCGCACCGCCTCCGGGGGGAGGTCCCAGACGCCCTGCACGCCGAGGGAGTTCTGCGCCGTCACCGAGGTGATCGCGCTCATCCCGTGCACACCGAGCGCCAGCATCGTTTTGAGATCCGCCTGGATGCCGGCGCCGCCCCCGGAGTCCGATCCGGCGATGGTCAACACCCGGGGCGGGGCCGGGTTCGGTGGTATCGCTGGCGTCATGGCGTGTGGATCCTCACAGTGAGGTCTGGAGCGGGCCTGGCGGGCCTGAAACGGCCGAGTTCACCGGCTGAGGGGCGCGGTTCCTCCGTGCCAGTCGGGCGATCAGAGCAAATTCCTCGCCGCAGACCCTCTCATCCGGCCCGTTTGCCTGTTACCTTCTGTCAGCCCGTGTCTGCTCGACGGGCTGTCGACGTCCGACGAGGGAGCGTCTGTGGTCCACGCGTATATCCTTATCCAGACCGAGGTCGGCAAGTCGGCATCGGTGGCCAAGGAGATCGAGCAGATCCCGGGGGTCACCCAGGCCGAGGATGTGACCGGTCCCTATGACGTCATTGTGCGCGCGCAGGCGGCCAGCGTCGATGACCTGGGAAAACTCGTGATGTCACGAGTCCAGTCGGTTGACGGCATCACTCGTACCCTGACGTGCCCCGTCGTCCATTTCTGACTCGGCACGACCCGTCCGCCGGCTCGTGCCCCAGGGCACGGGCTGCGCGGCGGGTCCGGCTTCTCCCGCTCTGTATCGCGGGTCTGACGGGTCTGGCGGGTCCGCTCACCGCGTGTGGTGGGCCCGGGCCTGTGGCGATCACCGGCGCGCCCGCGCCGGCCGGTGCGGACCGGGCGTCCTGCGAGGCACTGACCGCCGCTCTGCCCGACTCGCTGGGTGACGGTCTCGACCGCCGTGAGGTGGAGCCTCCCGTTCCGACCACGGCGGCGTTCGGGTCCGACCCGGTCGTTCTCACCTGTGGAGCCTCCGGCGTCGCGGCGACCTACCGGCCTGACTCGACCCTCTCCGAGGTCGACCAGGTCGCCTGGTTCACCGAGGACGTCGGTTCCCAGGTCCGCTACTCCACCCCGACCAGGACCCCTCAGGTGGTGCTGACCCTGCCGGCGGACCGGCAGGCGTTCGAGGTCCTGGTGGCCCTGGCGCCGGCGGTTCGCGCGCACACCAGGTCCACGACCGCCTGACGCCGGGTCCGGGGCGGGCCAGGCTCTGGGCTCAGGCCGCCGGGCCCCGGGTTCGGGTCCGGGTGGCGTCGGGCCTCGCCTCACGGTGGCGTCAGGCCGGCGTCAGCGAAGGCCCGCGCCGTCGCGCAGGGCGAGCTGGACGAGGCGGTCCACCAGGGCCGCGTAGTCGATCCCGGAGGCCGCCCACATCCGCGGGTACATCGACATCGGGGTGAACCCGGGCATCGTGTTGACCTCGTTGAGGACGATCTCGCCCGAGGGCGTGACGAACATGTCGACCCGCGCCAGCCCGGCGCAGTCCAACGCCTCGAACGCGGCGACCGCGGTCGCGCGGACCCGCTCGGTCAGCTCACCCGGCAGGCGCGCGGGCACGTCGAAGACGGCTCCGTCCGAGAGGTACTTTGCCTCGAAATCGTAGAAGCCGGCCGACGAGGTGATGGTGACCTCGGCCGGCACGCTCGCCTGTGGGCCGGAGCCGTCGAGGCTGTCGAGAACGCCGCACTCGATCTCGCGGCCGACGACCGCCGCCTCGACGAGTGTCTTCGGGTCGCTGGCCCGGGCTGTCTTCAGCGCCGTGTCGAGGTCGGCCCAGGCGTCCACCCGGCTGATGCCGATGCTGGAGCCGCCGCGCGCGGGCTTGACGAAGACGGGGAGCCCGAGCCGCTCGCGGTCGGGCTCCGACAGCGAGCGGCCGGGCCGCAGGACGGCGTAGGGGCCGACGGGCAGGCCGGCTGCGGCGAGCATGCTCTTCATGTGCTGCTTGTCCATGGCCGCGGCGCTGGCGAACACTCCGGAGCCCACGTAGGGCAGCCCGGCCATCTCGAGCAGGCCCTGGATCGTGCCGTCCTCGCCGAACGGCCCGTGCAGCAACGGGAAGACCACGTCAACGGGGCCCAGGTCGCGCAGCGCCGCGGACGGGTCGTGCACCACCACCGGCGCCGCGGACGGGCTCGGGGGCAGCGTGACGGCCAGGCCGGTCGACGCGTCGACGACGGGGAGATCCGTGCCCACCGGGGCGAGCGCCGGACTGTCGTCGGGCAGCACCGCCCAGCGGCCCTCGGTGTCGATGCCGACCGGGATCACGTCGTAACGGGACCGGTCGAGCGCCCGCAGCACCCCGCCGGCGGACACGCACGAGATCGAATGCTCCGTGCTACGGCCGCCGAACAGAAGGACGAGCCGAACCCTGCGCGTGGAGGCTCCCATGCCGGGACAGTAGCCGATGCCCATGGAGCCCTGGCCGAAGCCCTCCAGAGGGCCGCCCGGCCTGTCTACAGGCCGCCGCGGTGCCGCCCGGTCAGGTCGCTGTGGCGGGATCCGGGCGCCGGCCGGGTCAGCCGCGGGTGACCTTGCCCGCCTTCAGGCACGAGGTGCAGACGTTGAGCCGCTTGGGCGTACGGCCGACCATCGCCCGGACGGTCTGGATGTTGGGGTTCCAACGACGGCGGGTGCGCCGGTGGGAGTGGGAGACCGACATGCCGAAGCCCGGCCCCTTGCCGCAGACGTCACACACCGAAGACACGAGAACACTCCGTCAATCGCGATGGCCGGGAACTGCCGGCCGCTCTAGCCTGTAGTCGACTGCGAGGCTACCCCAGTCGTGGCGATCGAGGTCGCCGCGGCCTGCGCCGGTGGGTGAGAGACCCGCGCCGATGGGCGGAAGAGGCGATCGGCCTGCCCGGGCGTCCGTGGCGGGGACGAGCCGGCTGTCGAGAGTGGCCGGCCCCCCGACGTCCGAGACCGGGACGAGCCGGCCACCGAGAGTGTCGGTGGTGCGGTGCAGTATCGAAGAGTGCTCGACCTTGACACCCCGCTGAAGGGCCCGCTGGGAACGCGCACCGCCGCGCTGCTCGCCGACGGCCTGGAACTCGACACCGTCGGGGATCTCCTCGACCACCTCCCGCGGCGCTACCACGAGCGCGGCGAGCTCACCGATCTCCACGAGCTCGCCGTCGGCGAGATCGCCACCGTGCAGGCCCGGGTGACGAAGGTCGTCCGGCACCAGGGCCGGCCCGGGTCGGGCGGCGGGCCCCGCCGGCGCGGCGGTGGTGGCCGCACGGAGATCACGGTCACCGACGGCCGCGGTGAGCTCTCGCTGGTGTTCTTCAACCAGCAGTGGCGGGCGAAGGAGCTCGTCCCCGGCACGACCGCGCTGTTCGCCGGCAAGGTGGCCGAGTTCCGCGGCCGGCGCCAGCTCATCCATCCCGAGGTCCATCTCCTCGACGCGCCAGACCCCGAAGACGACGCCGACGGGGCCGACGGCATCGACGGAGCCAGCGGTGCCGATGGAGTCGGCGTCGTCGAAGGAGCCGGCGGTGCCGGGAGCGGCGCCGCGGCGGCGGGCGAGCCGGCCCCGGTGGCCGCCGGATTCGCCGGCTCCCTCGTCCCGATCTACCCGGCCACGGCGAAGATCACGAGCTGGACGCTGGCGCGCTGCCTGCGGCTGGTGCTCGACTCGCTCGGCGAGCTGGACGATCCACTTCCGGCGGTGCTGCGGTCCCGGCATCGCCTCGCCAGCCTGCGCAGAGCCTACGAACTGGCCCACCGCCCGACCTCGCGGGCCGACATCGCCGTCGCCCGCACCCGGCTGAAGTGGGACGAGGCGCTCGTCGTGCAGGTCGCCCTCGCCCAGCGGCGCCGGCGCGCGGAGCTGGCCGCCACGGTGTCCCGGCCGGGGTGCGCCGGCGGCCTGCTCGACGCGTTCGACGCCGCGCTGCCGTTCGCGCTGACCGACGGCCAGCGCGAGGTGGGGGAGACCATCGCGGCCGAGATGGCCAGGGCGTTCCCGATGCACCGGCTGCTGCAGGGCGAGGTCGGCTCGGGCAAGACGGTGGTCGCCGTGCGGGCCATGCTCACCGCCGTCGACTCGGGCGGCCAGGCCGTCATGCTGGCACCCACCGAGACGCTGGCGGCCCAGCATCACCGCAGCCTGCTCAAACTGCTCGGCGACCAGGCCCGGGCCGGTGAGCTCGGGGTGGACGGCCCCGCGACCAGGGTGGCGCTGCTGACCGGCTCGATGCCGGCCCGGGCCCGGCGCGAGGTGCTCGCTGCCGTCGCCGACGGCAGCGTCGGCCTCGTCGTCGGCACCCACGCGCTGCTCGGCGCGGACGTCGCCTTCGCCGACCTGGCCCTGGTCGTCGTCGACGAGCAGCACCGGTTCGGCGTGGAACAGCGCGACGAGTTGCGCTCGCGGGGCCGGCGCCCGCCGCACCTGCTCGTCATGACCGCGACGCCCATCCCGCGCACCGTGGCCATGACGGTGTTCGGTGATCTCGAGGTCTCCACGCTGAACCAGCTCCCGGCGGGGCGCTCGCCGATCTCGACCTTCGTCGTCCCCGCGGCGAAGAGTCACTTCATGGACCGGATGTGGGGCCGGGTGCGCGACGAGGTCGCCGCCGGGCACCAGGCGTACGTGGTGTGCCCCCGGGTCGGCGACGGCGAGGGCGGCGAAGGCGGAGACGGCGGCGAGGAGCCGTCCGGGCCGCCCGCGAGCGGGGCCGGCCCGCGGGAAGGGGAGCGCGTCGGCGCGACGGTCACCGAGGTGCTGCCCCGGCTCGCCACGGGCGAGCTCGCCGGCCTGCGCGTCGAGGGCCTGCACGGGCGGCTGCCCTCCCCGGTCCGGGACGAGATCATGACCCGCTTCGCCGCCGGCGAGGTGGACGTCCTGGTGGCCACCACAGTGATCGAGGTCGGCGTGGACGTCCCGAACGCCACCGTCATGATCATCATGGATGCCGACTGGTTCGGGGTGTCCCAGCTGCACCAGCTGCGCGGCCGGGTGGGGCGGGGCAGTGCGCCCGGGGTGTGCCTGCTGCACACCTCCGTCGACGGCGCCGCGCCGGCCGCCGAGCGCCTGCTGGCCGTCGCCGCGACGTCGGACGGCGCCGAGCTGGCCCGGCTCGACCTCGCCCAGCGGCGGGAGGGCGACGTCCTCGGTGCGGCCCAGTCCGGCGGGCGCCGGTCGCTGCGCCTGCTCGAGCTGCTGCGGGACGAGGACCTCATCCGCGCCGCACGCGAGGAGGCCGGGGCGCTCGTGGCGGCGGACCCCGAGCTCGAGGGCCAGCCGGCCCTGCAGCGCCGGCTCACGGCCGCGTTGGACGAGGCCAGCGCGGCCTTCCTGGAGAAGGGCTGACCTGGCGATGACGCGGATCGTGGGCGGGCACGCCGGGGGGCGGCGGCTGGTGGTGCCGCCGGGCGGCGCGACCAGGCCCACCTCCGAACGGACGAGGGAGGGCTTGTTCAACACACTCGCGACGCTGGTGGATCTCGCTGGAGCAAGGGTCGCGGACCTGTACGCGGGCTCCGGCGCGGTCGGGTTCGAGGCGTTGTCCCGCGGCGCGGTGCACGCCCTGCTCGTCGACCGGGACGCGACGGCGGTGCGCACCCTGCGCCGCAACGCGGAGGCCCTCGGCCTGGCGGGCGCCGAGGTGGTGCGCTCGGCGGTGGAACGGGTCCTGTCCGCCACCCCGGCCGAGGCCTACGACGTGGTCTTCCTCGATCCGCCCTACGCCCTGCCCGGCGCCGAGCTCGACGGCGTGCTCGGGCAGCTGGTCGGCGGCGGCTGGCTGGCCCCGGGCGCGGTCTGTGTGGTCGAGCGCGCGTACCGGAGCGGTCCCGTGACCTGGCCGGACGGCCTCATAGCACTGCGTGAGCGCAGGTACGGAGAGGGGGTCCTCTGGTACGGTAATCGATCATGAGGAGGGCAGTCTGTCCCGGATCGTTCGACCCCATCACCAACGGTCACCTCGACATCATCGTCAGAGCGAGCAAGCTCTTCGACGAGGTCGTCGTCGCCGTTCTGATCAATAAATCGAAGGCACATCTGTTCACGATCGAAGAACGGATCGACCTCATCCGGGATGCGGTGCGCAGCCATCCCGACGCACCCACCAACGTCGTAGTGGACTCGTCGCACGGCCTGCTGGTCGACTTCTGCCGGGTGCGCGGCATCCAGTCCATTGTCAAGGGCCTGCGGGCCGTCAGTGATTTCGACTACGAGCTGCAGATGGCGCAGATGAACCACTCGCTGGCCGGAGTGGAGACCCTGTTCATGAGTACGAACCCGCAGTACGCGTTCCTCTCCTCGAGCCTTGTCAAGGAAGTCGCCCGCTACGGCGGCGACGTCTCCGGGCTGGTGCCGGACGTCGTCCTCAAGGGCCTGCGGGACCGCTCCGCGCCCTAGTCGCCCGAGTGTGGACCGATCGCCGGCGGCACCCCTGTGGGTGCCGCCGGCGGGAGTCTGCCATCAAGTAGTCGTTGTGTTTCTGTTGTGATGGCGTGTGCGTGGCGGGGTCGTATCGTCGCGTCGCGTCGATATCGGGCTTCCGGGTCCTCCTGGCGGGTCCGTGTCGGTTAGCGGAGTGTCGCTGCCGGGTGCTCCGTCGGCCGGTCGTAACCTACCGGTCATGGATGATCTCGCTGAGCGCCTCGACCTGATCATCGCTGTGGTCGAGGGGGCGCGGGCGATGCCGCTGACGACGTCCTGCGTGCTCAACCGCGCCGAGATGCTCGAGGCGCTGGAGGACCTGCGGGCGCGGCTGCCCGAGCGGCTGGCCGACGCCGACCGGGTACTGGCGGACAGCGAGGCGATCATCGACGACGCGCACCGGCGGGCCGCCGCGATCGTGGCCGACGGCCGGCGCGAGGGCGTCCGACTGGCCTCGGGCAGCGCGGTGGTCGCCCAGGCGGAGGCCGACGCCGCGGCGATCATCGCGGCCGCCCGCCAGGCGTCGGACGACATGCGCAGCCAGATCGACTCCTACGTCGACGGCAAGCTGGCCGGGTTCGAGGAGGTCCTCGACCGCACGCTCGCCTCGGTCGCCCGGGGCCGTGAGCGGCTGGCCTCCCGTGGCGCTGTGGCGGGCGGGGCCGGCGCCCACGGCGGGGCCGGCGGTCCGGCCGGCCCGCACCAGTTCGGGGGAGTGGGACCGGCGGCGGCCGCACCGGTGGGCTCGTGGTCGGCGGCGGTCGGCGCCGGCGGAACGGACCTCCACCCGGCGGTCTCCGGCGGCCAGGCGGGCCCGGAGGCGGCTTTCTCCGGCGCTGGCGGTCCGCACGCTGGCGGTCCGCACGCCGACGGGATGCACGGCGGTGGGATCGATCCGGCTGGCGTCAACGCCGCCGGCGCCGGCCCGGCCGGTCTCGGTGGGCCGCTGAACGCCGCCGCCGCGCCCGGGCAGCGGATGGACCCCGACCGGCCGGAGGACGGCGAGCGGTGGGCCGGTGTGCCCGCCGCGCGCGGTGGCATGACGGGCCATGTCCGGCTGACCTCCGGCGCGGGAGCACCGATCGGATAGTCTGGTGGTCCGTGCCCGGTGACGTGGGCGCGTCCTCTCGACACATCCAGGTCGTCACCCAGGTCGTTCGGCCTCCGGGCCGGGCCGGCCGGCGTCCACGCCGATCGGTTCACGGCCGGCCGGGTGGCGGCGATTCGGGAGGCTCGGGGCGGGTGTATTCCGGGTCCGTACGACCGGTGCCCGTCCCCAGGTCACTCCGACACCGACCGCGACGTGAGAACATCTGCTGTGACAGCCATGACCACACAACGAGCCCGTCGGCGCGCCCCCAGGGGGCCCTACGTCCTCGACACCCGAGAGCTCGGCCGCCGGCCGGGCTCGCTGCGGCGTGTCGAGACGACGATCATCCAGCCGTCGGATTTCGGCACCGAGCTGGTGCGCGTGCCCACCGGTGCCGCCGTCGAGCTCGACCTGCGGCTCGAGTCCGTCATGGAGGGCGTCCTCGTGAGCGGGGTGGTCACCGTCCCCCTCGTCGGCGAGTGCGGCCGCTGCCTCGACGAGGTCTCCGACTCGGCGTCCGTGGAGATCCTCGAGCTGTTCTACTACCCGGAGCGGGCCGTCGAGACCGAGGACGAGGACGACACCAGCGTCCTCGTGGACGATCACGTCGATCTCGAGCCGGTGGTGCGTGACGCCGTCGTGCTCAGCCTCCCGCTGTCGCCGGTCTGCCGTCCCGACTGTGCCGGCCTGTGCGTCGACTGCGGTGGGCGGCTCGACGATCTCGGGCCGGACCATTCCCACACCCAGCAGGACCCGAGGTGGGCGGCTCTGTCCGGCCTTGCCGAGGCCCCTGCCACCACCGATAACAAGGAGAAGGACTAGTGGCAGTCCCGAAGCGGCGCACCTCGCGCAGCAACACCCGGTCCCGTCGGGCGCAGTGGAAGGCCAAGGCGCCGGCGCTGGCCAAGTGCTCGCGCGGGCACACGATCCGGCCGCACACCATGTGCCCGACCTGCGGCCGTTACAACGATCGCCAGGTGCTCGACGTCTGACCACGGTATGGCACGTGTCGCTGTCGACCTGATCGGAGCGGGCTCCCCGCCGGGCGACCTGCTCGGCGAGATCACCGCCGTCCTCGATGCCGATCCGCGGGTGACCCTGACCGTGGTGGCGCCCACGGACACGGTCGCCCCCGTGCTCGCCGAGTACGGTGTGCTCGAGGGCGGCCGCGTCCGGCTGGTGAACGCGTCACGTGGCGTGGCGCCGGGCCCCGAGGCGCTGCGTGAGGTACGTGCGCTGCGTGAGGCCGGGGTCCGCGTCGCGGCCCGTCTCGTCCGGGACGGCCACGCCGACGCGATGGTCTCCGTGGCCCCGCTCGAAGCGGTCATCGCGGCGGCCGGGTTCACGTTCGGGCTGGTGCCCGGCGCGACCCGGGCCGCCGCGGCCGCGGTCGTCGGGCCGGCCGAGTCCCCGGTGATCCTCTGCGACGCGGGCGGCTCGGTCGACGTGACCGCCGACGAGCTGGCCCAGTTCGCCCTCGCGGGCGCATGCCTGGCGCGCGTCCGGCACGGTGTCGGCGCTCCGGCGGTCGGGCTGCTGTCGGCGCGGCCAGCCCTCCTGGACCCGCTGCGCCGCTCGGCCGGTGACCTGCTCGCGTCGCTGGGCCTCGACCTCGTCGGTCCGGTAACCGCCGACAGGCTCCGGACCGGAACCGGCGTCGACGTCGTCGTCACTGACGGATACACCGGTGACGTGGTGCTCTCCGCGCTGTACCCCAGCGCGCGCCGGGCACGGCCCGAGACGGACCCGGCCTGCTGGCAGGCGAACAGTTCGGACCTTCAGGGGGGAATCATCGTGCTGGGAGTGGACGGTACGGCCGTCCGAGCGGGTGGGCCGGCCGCGACGGCCCCGGTGGGGCCGGGAGCGCTGCCGGAGGCTGTCCGCGCCGCCGTGGGCGCCGCGCGCGCCGGGCTTTCCGGGGCGGTGCGGCAGGCCATGGCGACGCTCGTCGACCGCCGCCGGGAACTGGCGGGGCTGTCCCGATGAGCCGGTCGCAGTCGGTTCCCCCGCCGCGGGACGGATTGGTCGAGGCGCTCGACGTCCACATCGACCCCGAGCTGCTCGACCGCGCGCTGACCCACCGCTCGTACGCGTACGAGAACGGCGGGCTGCCCACGAACGAGCGGCTGGAGTTCCTCGGCGACGCGGTGCTCGGTCTGATCGTCACGGCCGCGCTGTTCCGCCGGCATCCCGACCTCCCCGAGGGGCAGCTCGCCAAGCAGCGTGCCTCGGTGGTGAACATGCGGGCACTGGCCGACGTCGCGCGGCTGATCGGTACGGCGGGTATCGGGCCGTACCTGCTCCTCGGTCGCGGCGAGGAGGCGACCGGCGGGCGGGACAAGCCCAGCATCCTGGCCGACACGCTGGAGGCGGTGATCGGGGCCGTCTACCTTTCGAACAGCCTCGACGTGGCCTCCGGGTTCGTCCACCGGCTCTTCGACCCACTCCTCGACGAGGCGGCCGGGCGCGGCGCCGGGCTGGACTGGAAGACCTCGCTGCAGGAGCAGACGGCTCTGCTGGGCCTCGGCCCGCCCGACTACGCCGTCACCGAGGCCGGCCCCGATCACGCGAAGCGGTTCACCGCGTTCGCGCGGGTCGCCGGCGAGGTGCTCGGCGAGGGTGAGGGCGGTAGCAAGAAGGAGGCCGAGCAGCGCGCCGCGGCCGCCGCCTTCGCGGTGCTCGAGAAGCGCTCGGCGGTGAACGCCGAGGACGAGCTGACGGCCGGCGCGGCCGCCGATCCGGGCGATACCGCCACCGCTTCCGGCAAAGGCGCCTCCGCTCCGGGTAACGGCGCCGCCGGACCGGGTGGCACCGCCGCCGGTTCGGGTAACGGAGCTGCCGCTTCGGTCAACGGCGCCGCGTCGGGCCGGGCGTCCGCGGTGGACGGAACGGGGCCGGCGAGCGGTGCGGACGTGGACGTGGCGGTGAGGGCCGGCGCCGCCCAGGGCGACTCGACGCCGGCAGCGCGGGACTCCCGATGACTCTCGCCATTGGTGATGCCTGAGCTGCCCGAGGTCGAGGTCGTCCGCCGGGGCCTCGAGCGCGGGGTGGTCGGCCGCACTGTCGCCGAGGTGGAGGTCCATCACCCGCGGGCGGTCCGCCGCCATCTCGCCGGGGCCGACCACTTCGCCGCCTCGCTTGTCGGGCAGACGGTGGCCACGGCGCGCCGGCGCGGCAAGTACCTGTGGCTCGGGTTCACGCCGTCTGAACCGCCCAGGCCTCCCGAGGCGCTCAAGCCGTCTGAACCGGCCGAGCTGTCCGAACCGGGCGGCCCGGCGGTCGGTGACGCGCTGCTCGGTCATCTCGGGATGAGCGGCCAGCTCCTCGTGGTTCCGGCGGACAGCCCGGACCAGGTACACCTGCGGGTCCGTTTCCGGTTCACCGACGAGGGCCGCGAGCTGCGCTTCGTGGACCAGCGGACGTTCGGTGGTCTTGCTGTGGTCTCGGGCGGGGCGGAGCTGCCTGCCCCGATCGCCCACATCGCGCCCGACCCGCTCTCCGTCGACTTCGACCCGGAGCGTTTCGTCGACGCGCTGCGCCGCCGGCGCACCGGCCTCAAGCGCGCCCTGCTCGACCAGACGCTGATCAGCGGCGTGGGCAACATCTACGCGGACGAGGGCCTGTGGGCCGCGCGCCTGCACTACGCCCGCCCGACCGAGACGGTGACCCGCGCCGAGGCGCTGCGGCTGCTTGACGCGGTCCGCACGGTGATGACGGCGGCGCTGGCCGCCGGCGGTACCTCCTTCGACCGGCTCTACGTCTCGACCGAGGGCGTCAGCGGGCTGTTCGAACGCTCGCTGGAGGTCTACGGACGCGGCGGCCAGGCGTGCTCCCGCTGTGCCTCGACCATCCGCCGGGACGCGTTCATGAACCGCTCGAGCTTCAGCTGCCCGGCGTGCCAGCCCCGGCCCCGTCGGGTCCGGTGATATTCTTCGAACACACGTTCGAATCGCTTCGCGTCGGATCGCTTCGCGTCGGATCGGGAGCAAGCCGGTCCAGCACAGGTCGGTCCGGCACAGGTCGGTCCGGCACAGGTCGGTCCGGCACGCGGCGGTCGGGCGGGAAGCAGGATCCCGCAGGTATTCGACTCAGCCTCGTCGGTGGCCGTGACCGGGGGCGCTGGCGACGACAGCCATGCCCGGTCCGGCGGGGCCTCACAGACTGTGTTCTCTTCTGGTATCCACTCCGGAGGAGGACCGTGGACGGAGGCGCCATGAACCCCGACGCTCTGCTCGGCCGCGTGCGCAAGCTGCTGGCGATGGCGGAGGCCGAGGGCCTGCCTGACGCGGCCCGGGAGAGCTACAACGCCAAGGCGGCGGAGCTCATCGCCCAGTACGGCATCGACCGGGCACTGATCGAGGACGGTTCTCCCACCGGCCCGGCCGCCGGCGACGTCGTGATGGGCATCGACGCGCCGTACGCGCGGGACAAGATCTCTCTGCTCGCCAGCGTCGCCGACCCCCTGGGCTGCCGGCTCGTGCACCGCACGGCGCCGTCTCCGGCGGGCAGCGGCGGAGCAACCCTGCACTCCGCGCATCTGTTCGGCATGGCGGTCGACATCGAGCGGGTGCAGATGATCTACACCTCGCTGCTCGTCCAGCAGGCGCACGGCCTCGCGGCGGCCCGTCCGCCGGCCTGGGAGGATCCGCGAGCTTTCCGCCGGTCCTGGATGGCGGGCTTCGCCGTCGCCGTCCGGGACAGGCTCGCCCAGGCCGAGGAGGCGGCGCGCCGCAGAGCGGAGGAGAGCCGGGCGGCCGGCCCGGCCGCCGCCGGGCCGGCCGCCCGGCGTTCGGTCGCGGTCGTGCTGGCCGGTCGGGAGGGCCTGGTCGAGGCACATCTCGCCCGCGTCTATCCGCGTTTGCGTACGACCCGAACGAGGCAGCTCTCCGGATCCGGCGGTCGGGACGGCTATCAGGCCGGCCAGCGGGCAGACCTCGGGGAGGGCAGGCGGGTGCCGTCGCAGCGGCGGGCGCGGCGGCAGATCAGTTGACCGGATGACGGGGCCGTGCGCAGATCCGCCCGAGGGCTGACCTGGAGTCGGTGTGGCGCCAGGAGTCGGTGCGACCAGGACCCGGCCGCACCGACTCGTCAGATACCTACAGCTTGCCGCCGGGCAGGTTGGGCACCGCGGTCTGAGTCGGCCGCTCGCCGCGAGGCGGCGCGTAGCCCGGCCCGATCACCTCCTCGGAGGGTGCCGGGGCCGGCGTCACGGTGCGGACGCCCTCGGTGCTGGCGTGCGGAACCGGGGTGACCCCACCGTCCTGATGAAAGTCCTGACCACAACCGGAGAGGAGGAGTGCGGCACCTATCGAGCCCGCGGCGGCGGCACACGCGAGAGATCGCCGAATCGCAGATCGCCTCGGCGTGTGCACGCGGTCACCAACGGTGGTCTCGCTTGACGGCGTCCCACGTCGCGGCCCGGCCTGAACGGTGGCCTGGGCGTCCCTGTTGAGCTGCGCGCTCTCGATGCACATGGTGTCCACAATGGCTAGTACCCTACCGCCCCGATGAACGAGGTTCGCGCGACGAAGGACGCCTCCGGCGGGGACGTGGTCCGCCTCACCGCCCGGGTCGAAGGTCTTGTCCAGGGAGTCGGGTTCCGTGACTACGTGCGCACCAAGGGCCGTCGTCTCGGGCTGGTCGGCTCTGCCACCAATCTGCCCGACGGTGCCGTAGCGGTGATCGCGGAGGGTGAGCGGGGCGCCTGCGAGGCGCTGCTCGAGCTGTTGGTGACCGGTCACACCCCGGGGCACACCGAGCGGGTCGATCATGTCTGGGGCGAGCCGCGGGGCGGATTGGCTGGCTTCCTGCGGCGCTGAAGCGCGTCGGACGAAGGGCGCGAACGCGTCGATTGAACAGACGCGCAATCTGCGGCGACGCGTGTACGAACGGCGGCGAACTTCGCGGAGAAGCCTTCGGCGGCGTGAGTGCGTTTTTGCCCGGTGGGACCACGCCGTCACCGCGTCGATTGTTGATCAATGCTGTCCGCTGTCACTTCGCGCCGCCCTGCTTCCCTTGCGGCATCGCATGATCGTGGCTGGTGGCAGGCCCGAACGTGGGAGGAAGGGGATGAGGAACAAGCCACCTGTCGAACTCGCCACATGGCGGAGCGGGGGTGAACGTGCTGCAACTGGTCCCGGGTCATGTGTCCCGTCGGGTGTACGCCGGCGAGGATTTTCCGATGTTCGGCGGACCGGGCAGGGGCCTTGTGGCATGCTCTTGACTTTCGGTCGCCTGACGTGGGATTCTTAGGTCATTCTCTGGGCCGCGCTCCGATCTTTCTGGTCCCGTCGCGCCCAACATCCCGCTAGGTCACTCATCGTGGAGGACCATCACCATGGCGAAGGCCCTTTTCGGCCACGTCGGTTCCGGCAGCGACATGCGTCTCTCGTACGAGGTACGCCGTCTTCGCGCCCGAGTAGCTGAGCTCGAGTCAGAGCTTGCACGCGTCCGGGCGGTGAACGAGGCACTCGTGGACGGTGTCGACGTCCCTGCCGACGTGCGCGCGCTCGACGTGGAGCCTGCGCTCACCTGAGCCCCCGAGCCCCGACATCCGGGCACCCTGTGTGCCCCATATGCAGTGTCCAGCACGGCACGGACCCCCCTGGTTCATCAGCCGGGCAGGCTCCGTCGCGCCTGCGTGCGTCCCACTCGGGTGTGCCCTAGTGTCCCACGGGCACACCCAGGTGCGCCCGTGGGCGATCATGCCTAATTTCCATCGCTCAGGGTAGGCGTTATGTAGCCTTGAGTCTATTTGGTGTGCTCGGGTGCTGATCCACCGCTGGCTCCGCCTTTGTGGACGGTGCCCTCGCGGGCTGGCGTGCCGCCTTCGCGCACACGACAGCGGCCGTATGACTGCGGCCGCACATACGGATCGGGCTGCCGGTTCTCCGGTCGGCGCGGTCCCGCTCACGGTGCCGTGCGGTCCCGCGGCGACGTGCGGGGCAGGACGACGCTCGCCGGGGCGCCGGGCGTCCCTCGGTACCATGAGCGGGACGAATGTCGGTCGATCTTCGTCCGGGTCGGTGGTCGCCGGCCCGGTAGCGGGGGTTGCCGTTCCCTCCGCCGCCCGGAGCCCGGTGCATCTCAAGAGCCTTACCCTGCGGGGTTTCAAGTCGTTCGCGAGCTCGACCACCTTGCATCTCGAGCCCGGTATCACCTGTGTCGTGGGTCCCAACGGCTCGGGCAAGAGCAACGTCGTCGACGCGATCGCCTGGGTGCTGGGTGAGCAGGGCGCCAAAGCCCTGCGCGGCGGCACCATGTCGGACGTCATCTTCGCCGGCACGCCGTCGCGCCCCGCACTGGGCCGTGCCGAGGTCCTGCTGACGATCGACAACACCGACGGCGCGCTGCCGATCGAGTACTCCGAGGTCACCGTCGGGCGGTTGATGTTCCGCAGCGGTGAGAGCGAATACACCATCAATGGCACCACCTGCCGGCTCCTGGACATCCAGGAGCTGATGAGCGATTCCGGCATCGGTCGCGAGCTGCACGTGATCGTCGGCCAGGGCCAGCTCGACGCCGTCCTGCACGCCCGGCCCGAGGACCGCCGCGCGTTCATCGAGGAGGCGGCCGGTGTCCTGAAGCACCGCAAGCGCAAGGAGAAGGCGCTCCGCAAGCTCGAGGCGATGGCCGCGAACCTCACCCGCCTCACCGACCTGTCCGCCGAGCTGCGGCGTCAGCTCGGGCCGCTCGGTCGCCAGGCGGAGATCGCGCGCAAGGCGGGCGTGATCCAGGCGGCGCTGCGCGACTCCCGGCTCCGGCTGCTCGCGGACGATCTGGCCACCGCCCGCTGCGCGATCGCCTCCGACGCCGCCGACGAGGACGTGCTGCGGCTGCGGGTCGCCCAGACGGAGAAGGCGCTGGCCGACGGGCAGCGACGGGAGGCTGAGCTCGAGGCGCGGCTGGCCGCGGTCGTCCCCCGGGCGGCGGCGGCGGCCGAGACCTGGTACGGCCTGGCCTCGATCCGGGAACGGCTGCGGGGGAGCAGGTCGCTCGCCGCCGAGCGCTCCCGCCTGTTGGGCTCGGCGGAGGAGCACCGCGGCGGTCGCGACCCGGAGGAGCTGGAGCAGGAGGCGACGGCCGTCCGAGAGCAGGAGCTCGCGCTCACCGAGCGTCTCGAGCTGGACCGGGAGACCCTCGAGGAGGTCGTCGCCCGCCGGGGCTCGCTGGAAGAGGAGCTTGCGCGGGAGGAGAAGGTGCTTCTCGCCGCGGCGAAGGCGGCTTCGGACCGCAGGGAGGGAATCGCGCGGCTCGGCGGGCGGGTCGAGGCCGCCAGGTCCCGTGCGGGGGCCGCCGAGGCGGACATCGTGCGGATGACCGAGGCACTGGATGCCGCCCGCGCCCGGGACGCCGAGACTGCCGGGTCCCGCTCTGCGCTCGACACGGAGCTCGCGAGGATCGAGACCGCCCGCGACGAGGTCGCGCAGCGGCACAGCGAGGCCGTCGCCGTCCATGAGGCGGCGAGCGAGCGCCTGGAGGTCCTGCGCGACGCCGAGCGGGCGGCGGAGCGCGACCGTGCCTCCTGGCAGGCGCGCCGCGACGCGCTGGAGCTCTCCCTCGAGCCGGCGGACGGGGCCAGCGCCCTGCTGCGCGCGGCGGCAGGGGAGACGACACCGGCCGACGCTGGTACCGGCGCCGCCGGCGATGGCGGCAACAGCGCGGGAGAGGGGGCTGGGGGCGGTGGCCGCAAGCGCCGGCCGGGCCGTGGCGGGCGGAACGACCCGCGGCAGGCGGTTCCCGCGCAGCTTCCGCCGCTGGAGCCCTCCGTCCAGGTCATCGGCCGGCTCGCCAGCTTCGTCACCGTCGCGCCGGGTGCGCAGGCGGCGATCGCGGCGGCGCTGGGCCCCGCCGCCGACGCGCTGCTCGTCGGTACGCCCGCCGACGCGCTGGCCGCCCTGCGCTGGCTGCGTACCGCCGACGCCGGCCGAGCCGCCCTCGTCCCGGCCGACCGCGTGGACCAGCCCCACCGGGCTGATCAAACGGATGGGGTCGACCCGGCCGATCAGGCGGACGGGGCCGACCGGGCCGAAGCGGGCGGTGGTTCCCCGCAGGGACGTCCCGCGGACCGGAAGCCGGACCTGCCGGCCGGCGCCGTGTACGCGTTCGACCTGGTCACGGTGGTCGACGCCCGGTACGCCCCGGCCCTGCGGGAGCTGCTCGCCGACACGGTCGTCGTCGACGACCTCGACGTCGCCGGGCGGGTGATCGAGCACAGTCCGGAGGCCAGGGTCGTCACCCGGGACGGGGACGTCGTCGGGCCCCGGTCGGCGGTTGGCGGCAGCGCCACGCCACCGTCGGTGCTCGAGATCCAGACCGCCGCGGACGAGGCCGACCGCGGCGCGACCGAGGCGTCCGCCCGCCGCGAGGCGGCCCGTGAGGAGATGGGCCCTGCGCGGGCCGAGGTCGAGCGGGCCCGCGCCGCGATCGACGCCGCGCTCGCCGAGCGCCATGCCGCCGACGCGCGCCACCGGGCCCTGTCCGAGCACCTCGCTCAGATCGAGCGGACCAGGGGCTCCGCCGCCGGGGAGATCAGCCGGCTCGAGCGGTCCAGGCTCGCCGCGGAGACGGCCCGCGACCAGGCCTACGGGGCGCTCACCGAGCTGGAGTCGCAGCTGGCGGCCAGCTCGTCCGAACCGGACGTCGGGGAGCGCTCGCCCGCGGAACGCGACCGGCTGGTCGCGGCGACCTCCGCGGTCCGCGCGGCGGAGGTCGAGGCGAGGCTGTCCGTGCGGACCAGTGAGGAGCGCGCCCGCAGCCTGCACGGTCGGGCCGACGCACTCATGCGTTCGGCGGCCAACGAGCGGGCGGCCCGGGCCGCCGCGGCCCGGCGCCGGGAGGTCCGCGAGCGCCAGTCCGCGACCGCGGCCGCGTTGGCCGACGCGGCGGGCGTCGCGCTGGAGGCACTCGAGAGGTCGCTCGCCGCCGCCGCGACCGAGCGGGAGACGGCCGAGACGGCGCGGCGGGACACCGAGGCCGAGCTCGGCACGGTGCGTGAGCAGGTCCGCGGCCAGGCGACCGAGCTCGCCGCGCTGCGCGACGCCGCGCACCGCGACGAGCTGGCGCGGGCCGAGAAGCGCCTGCGGGTCGAGACCCTGGAGGCGAAGACCCTCGAGGAGCACGGCGTCGCGGCGGACGACCTGATCGCCGAGTTCGGCCCGGACGTCCCGGTGCCGCCCGACGAGCCGGACGGCGTGCCGACGCCGTTCGACCGGGCCGAGCAGGTGGCGCGGGCGGGCCGGGCGGAGAAGCAGCTCGCCCGGCTCGGGAAGATCAACCCGCTGGCCCTGGAGGAGTTCGCCGCGCTGCAGGAGCGCGCAGCCTTCCTCTCCACCCAGCTGGACGACCTGAAGAGCACCCGGCGTGATCTTCTGCTCGTGGTCGACGAGGTCGACGCGCGGGTCCGGGAAGTGTTCGAGACAGCGTTCGCCGACACCGCGCGTGAATTCGAGGTGGTCTTCGCCACGCTCTTCCCGGGCGGTGAGGGACGGCTCGTCCTGACCGATCCGGACGACATGCTGACCACCGGGATCGAGGTCGAGGCGCGTCCACCGGGGAAGAAGGTCAAGCGGCTGTCACTGCTCTCCGGCGGCGAGCGCTCGCTCACCGCCCTCGCGCTGCTGCTCGCGATCTTCCGGGCCCGGCCCTCGCCGTTCTACGTCCTGGACGAGGTCGAGGCGGCCCTGGACGACCGGAACCTGGGCCGCCTGCTCAACGCCGTGGAGGGGCTGCGGCAGAAGTCGCAGCTGATCATCATCACGCACCAGAAGCGCACGATGGAGATCGCTGACGCCCTCTACGGTGTGTCGATGCGCGGTGACGGCGTCACCACGGTGATCAGTCAGCGGCTGCGCCAGCGCGCCTCCGCCTGACAGTCGGTGACGGCTGGTAGTGGCCGCCGAGTCGGGGGCTGTGCCCTGTCGCCGGCCCCGCTGCGGGCCGCCGGACGGCCAAACCACACCGCGAGCCGGTAACGAGGGCGCGTGACCACTCCTCCGGGCCGCCCCGCTTGCGGTGGTCACGGGGTGGGCGAGCGATGGTTGCCCGGCGATCTGTAAGGATCGTGTCGTGGAGCTGGTCATCCTCATCGTTGTGATCGCCGTGGTCCTGGTCGGCATGGTCGGCCTCGTGGCCGGCACCGCCCTGCGCTCACGCTCCCGTCGGGGCGGGTCGCGGGACGCGGACCGGCCGGACGCGGGCGCCGCGCCGTCCGCTCGGTCGGGTGTCGCCACACCGACGATCCCGCCGACATCCCCGCAGACCGGTGCGGCCCCACCCGGCCGGTCGGGCCTGCCCGGCGAGACGGCGGACTCGCCGGCCGGGCTGGTCGGGCAGGGCGGGCCGGCCCCCGCCGGCGCGGCGGGCACGGCGGGCGCGGACAGCGTGCCGGTCACCGGGCCCGAGATCGTCGCCCCGCGGGCCCCGATCGAAGTGCCCGCGCCCGCGACGGGCCGGATGGTACGGCTGCGCGCCCGGCTCGCCCGTTCGCAGAACGCGCTCGGCCGCGGTCTGCTGGCGCTGCTGTCCGGGGACAACCTGGACGAGGAGGCGTGGGAGGACGTCGAGGCGACACTGCTCGTCGCCGACGTCGGAGTCACGGCCACGGCCGAGATGGTCGAGGCGCTGCGCGAGCGCACCAGGGTGCTCGGGGCGCGCACGGCGGCCGACGCCCGGCTGATGCTGCGCGACGAACTGCTCGCCCAGGTCGGCACGACCACCGACCGGTCGCTGCGGACGTCCGCGCCGGACCGGCCCGCCGTGGTCCTTGTCGTCGGCGTCAACGGCACCGGAAAGACCACAACCTGCGGCAAGATCGCTCGGCTGCTCGTCGCGGACGGCCGCTCGGTCGTGCTGGGCGCGGCGGACACCTTCCGCGCGGCCGCCGCCGACCAGCTGGAGACCTGGGGCGGCCGGGTCGGGGCGACGACCGTGCGCGGCGCGGAGGGGGCGGACCCGGCGTCGGTCGCCTTCGAGGCCGTCAAGCGCGGGATCGACGACGGTGCTGACACCGTGCTCGTCGACACGGCCGGGCGGCTGCACACGAAGGTCGGCCTGATGGACGAGCTGACGAAGATCAAGAGGGTCGTCGGCAAGCAGAGCCCGGTGGACGAGGTCCTCCTGGTCCTGGACTCCACCACGGGGCAGAACGCCCTCGTCCAGGCCCGGGTGTTCACCGAGGCGGTGGACATCACCGGCGTCGTGCTGACCAAGCTGGACGGCACCGCCAAGGGCGGGATCGTCATCGCTGTGCAGCGGGAGCTCGGTGTCCCGGTCAAGCTGATCGGCCTCGGTGAGGGCCCGGACGACCTGGCGCCCTTCGAGCCGGAGGCGTTCGTCGACGCGCTGCTGGGCGAGCCGGCCTGACGGCCGCGCGACCGTCAGGCCGCGCCTTTACGTGGCCTCCGCGGTGCGGCCGCGGTTCCGCGGAACCGCGGCCGCACCGCGGCGCGCCTGCTCACTGCGAGGGGGCACCGGAGGACCACAGCTCCGGCCGCTCGAGCCACTTCCGCTCGGACCTGGGTTGATCTAGTCTTTCCGCCTGTGCGGATCCATCGGGATCCGCGGACAGCCGCGCCCCAGGCCGCGACCGGGTCTTGATCGGTCGGGCATGTGAGCCTCCGGCGAGGTGTCTCGCCCTCCTCAGCGCAGAGGGCGGAGCCGGCCGGCGTCGTGCCGGGATCCGTGCGGGCACGCCTCGCCGGGCCGGGCGTCCCGTCCACGGCGGGCCTCACGTCGTCCCGGGTCCCGGTTCCGGATCGGCGCGGGGTGCGTACGCTGGTGCCTGCGGTCCGTCTGCGATCTCGGAGTGTGTGCGCGTGTTCGACACCCTTTCCAGCCGCCTCGACAAGGTCTTCACGTCGCTGCGTGGCAGGGGGCGGCTGACCGACGCCGACATCGACGCCACCGCCCGTGAGATCAGGGTGGCGCTGCTGGAGGCCGACGTCGCGCTGCCGGTCGTCCGCGGTTTCGTCGCCGCCATCCGCGAGCGGGCCCGCGGGGCCGAGGTGAGCACCTCGCTCAACCCGGCGCAGCAGGTCATCAAGATCGTCAACGAGGAGCTCGTCGCCATTCTCGGCGGCGGCACGACCACGTTGCGCTTCGCCAAGACGCCGCCGACCGTGATCCTGCTCGCCGGCCTGCAGGGAACCGGCAAGACGACCCTCGCCGGCAAGCTCGGCCGCTGGCTGCGAGCCCAGGGGCACACGCCGCTGCTCGTCGCCGCCGACCTGCAGCGCCCGAACGCGGTGAACCAGCTCCAGGTCGTCGGCCAGCGGGCCGGGGTCGAGGTCTTCGCCCCGGAGCCCGGCAACGGTGTCGGTGACCCGGTGCGGGTCGCCCGCGACGCGCTCGCCCACGCCCGTCGCCACGTCTTCGACGTGGTGGTCGTCGACACGGCCGGCCGCCTCGGTGTCGACGAGGAGCTGATGCGCCAGGCCGCCGACATCCGCGACGCCGTCTCGCCGGACGAGATCCTCTTCGTCCTCGACGCGATGATCGGCCAGGACGCCGTCTCCACGGCCCAGGCCTTCGCCGACGGAGTCGGCTTCACCGGTGTCGTGCTGACCAAGCTTGACGGTGACGCGCGCGGTGGTGCCGCGCTGTCGGTGGCCCGGGTGACCGGGGCGCCGATCATGTTCGCCTCCACCGGCGAGACCCTCGACGACTTCGACGTCTTCCACCCCGAGCGGATGGCCTCGCGCATCCTCGGCATGGGCGACATGCTCACGCTCATCGAGCAGGCCGAGAAGGCGTTCGAGGTCGAGCAGGCCGAGGCGATGGCCGTCAAGATGGCCAACTCGGAGTTCACGCTCGAGGACTTTCTCGAGCAGATGCTCACCGTTCGCAAGATGGGCCCGATCGGCAACCTGCTCGGGATGCTGCCCGGAATGGGGCAGATCAAGGACCAGCTCGCCCAGGTTGACGACCGTGACCTCGACCGGGTCGTCGCCATCATCCGGTCCATGACGCCGGCCGAGCGGCGGGACCCGAAGATCCTCCAGGCATCCCGCAAGGCCCGGGTGGCGCGCGGGTCCGGCGTGACCGTCACCGAGGTCAACCAACTGCTGGACCGCTTCGGTGAGGCGCGCAAGATGATGCGGCAGATGGCCGGCGGCGCCGGCCTGCCGGCGGGAATGGCACGCGCGAAGGCGGCCCAGGCCCGCAAGGCCGCCAAGAAGGGCAAGGGCGCGCGGCGCAGCGGAAACCCGGCGGCACGCGCCGCGCAGGCGCAGGACCGCCGCAACGCGCCCCAGGACGGCCCGCCGGCGCTCGGCCTTGGGGGCGACGGCCTGCAGGGCATGCCTGACCTGTCCTCGCTCATCCAGCAGGGTGGCTTCGGGGGCGGCGACACCCCGCCGCGGCGTCCCCGCCCAGGCCGCTGACCCGCGCGAACCCACCCGCCCGGCGGGGGCCCTGGCGAAGACCCGGGTGCCCCGGGCGTTGCGTCGGCAGGTGATCTGGCAGACTGTAAGGTCATACAGGCCCTGCCTGCCGGCGTCGGCGTGGCCGCTCTCAGGTGAGTTCCCTCAGGGACCTCCGTGGTGGCTGGTCGTCGGCGGTGTTCTCCCGCCATCGGGGCGTCACGGCTAGTCCGTGTGTTCCGGTGGTCATCGATATGTCTGGAGCCGTACGACCACCGTGGCAACAAAGATCAAACTTCAGCGCCTCGGCAAGATGCGCGAGCCGCACTACCGCATCGTCGTCGCCGACGCCCGCACCAAGCGGGACGGCCGGGTCATCGAGGCCATCGGGCAGTACCACCCGAAGTCCGACCCGAGCATCATCAAGGTCGACCCGGACCGCGTCGGTCACTGGCTCTCCGTCGGCGCCCAGCCGACCGAGCCCGTGCTCGCGATCCTCAAGGTGACCGGCGACTGGCAGAAGTTCAAGGGCCTGCCCGCTCCCCCGCCGATGAAGGTCGCGGCTCCCAAGCCCGACAAGCGGGAGATCTTCGCGGAGGCGGCCCGCGCCGCGGCCGCGGCGGACGACAAGCCCGCCACCACTCCGAAGAAGGCGAAGAAGTCGGCCGCGGCCGACGGTGCCGAGTCGGCGCCCGCCGAGTCCGCCGCGGGGCAGTAAGTGCTCGAAGCGGCCCTCGAGCACCTCGTCCGAGGCATCGTCGACTATCCCGACGATGTCCGGGTGGATCTGTCGAGCAACCGGCGCGGCCGGACGCTGGAGGTCCGGGTGCACCCCGACGACCTCGGCAAGGTCATCGGCCGGCGCGGCCGGACGGCTCGGGCGTTGCGCACCGTGATGGGCGGTGTGGGCGGTCGCGGTCTGCGGATCGACGTCGTCGACGTGGACCGGTAGCCGTGTGCGCTCATCGTCTCCGTGCCCATCGCCTTCATGGGCACGTGGCCGCGTCCCATGGGTGAGCCTGTCGTCGTCGGGCGGGTCGGCCGTCCGCACGGCATTCGTGGCGACGTGACCGTCGACGTCCGCACCGACCTGCCGGAGCGCCGTTTCGCGCCGGGGGCCCGCCTGGTTCGCCAGGTGGCCGATGGGCCGGCCTCGCGGCCGGCCGCGGGCGCCGCCGGCCCGGCTGATGCCGCGGGTGCGGCGGACGCCGCGGGTGCGGCGGACGCCGTCGGCACGGCGGCTGGTCCTGGCTCGGCGGGCGATTCCGGCGCCGCCCGGGCCGCCGGGCCGCCGGGCGCGACGGTGCTGTCCGTCGTGGCGTCCCGGTGGCATTCCGGCCGTCTGCTGGTCCGCTTCGACGGGGTCACGGACCGTGACGCCGCCGAGGCGCTGCGGGGCAGCTTCCTCACCATCGACTCCGACGAGTGCGGCCCGGCGGTCGACCCCGACGACGAGGACGACGACGGCGAGCTGTGGTGGGATCGCGACCTGGTCGGCCTGCACGCGCGCACGCCTGCCGGGGACGTCCTCGGTGAGGTCGTCGACGTCATCCATTCCCCGGGCGGGGAGATCCTCGCGATCGGCCGTCCCGAGGGCGGGGAGTACCTGGTGCCGTTCGTCCGGGAGATCGTGCCCACCGTCGACCCAGCGGCGGGGCACATCGTGGTGGACCCGCCTCCCGGCCTGCTCGACCTCGACTGATTCGGCGCTCCCGCCCGGCCGGCGCTCCCGGCTCCGTCACCGCCCCGTTTCGAGGCGCCGCCCACCGGGTGCGGCCCACCTCCCTCTGACGAAGGCAGCGGATGCGCATCGACGTCGTGACGATCTTCCCGGACTATCTGCGCCCGTTGGAGCTGGCCCTGGTGGGCCGCGCCGCGTCCCGGGACCTCGTCGACATCCAGACCCACGACCTGCGCGCGTGGACGCACGACGTCCACCGCACCGTCGATGATTCCCCGTACGGCGGGGGGCCGGGCATGGTCATGCGCCCGGAGCCGTGGGACGCGGCGCTGCGCGACATCGTGGCCCGTGATCCGTCGCGTCGTCCCCGAGTCGTGGTGCCCACCCCGGCCGGTGTTCCGTTCACCCAGAGCTACGCCGCCGAGCTGGCGGAACAGGACTGGCTGATCTTCTGCTGCGGCCGCTACGAGGGCATCGACGGCCGGGTGGTGGACGCCTGGGCCGACGACGAGATCTCGATCGGCGACTACGTGCTCGCCGGCGGCGAGGTCGCCACACTCGTCATGGTCGAGGCGGTGACGCGGCTGCTTCCCGGCGTCGTCGGCAACGCGGAGTCGATCATCGATGACTCCTTCGCCCACGGGCTGCTCGAGGGGCCGGTCTACACCAGGCCCCCGGTGTGGGAGGGCCGCGCGGTGCCCGAGATCCTCCGCTCCGGCGACCACGCGGCGATCGCCCGGTGGCGGCGGGAGGAGGCGCTGCGCCGGACCCGCCGAAGGCGCCCGGAGCTGCTCGACCGGATCGAGCTGTCGGACGCCGACCGCGCGGTGGTGGCGAGCACCATCGTGGCCGCCCATGGCGGCGGGGACGACCCCCCTGTAACGGGTGTCGAGGACGCGGTGACGGTTGCCGGGAGAGGCACGATCGGTGACGGGCCGGCTCCGTCGGGTTGTGCGTCGAGCCACTGTTCCTGAGCTTCCTGAGTGCTCCGTCGCCTGACTTCTTCGCCGTCCTCCGCCATCGCCGAGCCGGGCGGCCGACATCGAGCCGCCGACCAGCCTGGCCGCGAGGTGTGGACGGGGCGGGGCGTGAGCCGGCCCGTGGTGGCCGGGTCGGCCGCGCCGCGCGTGGTACTGGGGAGGGGCCTGGCGACCGGACGTCGCGATCGTGTGGCACAGTAGGATGCGGTGTCCGCCGGTTCTCTGGCCGACGTTGTCGTGACTGATGCGGTCGTGACCGATGCTTTGATGATCGACATAGCTGTGACCGGCCCTGCCGCGATCGGAGTTGTCGTGAGCGGCGTCGTAGCGACACGCGATATCGTGATCGGCGCTGTCGGTCCGCCGATCCGGCGCCCCGGTCGGTTCGCCGACCCGGCGTAGCCGCTGTTCCGGTTTCCGCCGTCCCGGCGTGTGCTCGCCCGGCCCTGGGTCGGTGCGGTGCCCCGCGTCGAGTGGCGTGCCGGTCGACGCGGCCCGCCGGGCACGTTCCGGCGTTCATGCATTTGACTGTGACAACCTCTGAGGAAGCGACTGCCATGCACACCCTGGACAGCCTCGACGCCGAGTCGCGCAGGACCGACGTGCCGGAGTTCTGGCCGGGCGACACGCTCAAGGTCCACGTGCGTGTGGTCGAAGGTAACCGCCAGCGCATCCAGGTCTTCCAGGGCGTCGTGATCCGCCGCCAGGGGGGCGGCGTGCGCGAGACGTTCACCGTCCGCAAGGTGAGTTTCGGTGTCGGTGTGGAGCGGACCTTCCCCCTCCACAGCCCGATCGTCTCGCGGGTCGAGGTCGTGACGCGCGGTGACGTCCGCCGGGCGAAGCTCTACTACCTCCGCCAGCTCCGCGGCAAGGCCGCGAAGATCAAGGAGAAGCGCGAGCCGGTCGGCCGCTGATCCCGCGCGCGGGCCGGCAGCCCGGTGACCTCGTCGCAGGACTTCCGGCGACTGGCCGCTCACCAAACCACTTCGCCGCGTGAGCGGTGCAGCAGGATGGTCAGGTCGTGGGTCGAACCGGTCAGGCCACGGCCATGGGCGGGTGTCGACCCGTTCCGTGACGAATGACGGCCGACCTCGCGAGGTGGCGCAGTGAGTGGATCGGACCGGGGCACGCCCGAGCCGTTCGGTGGTCAGGCGCAGGGCGGTCTGCCGTCCGACGGCCCGGCCTCAGGCGCTGCGGCGGGTGGTCACGGGCAGCGCGGTGACGCGGCTCTCCCCTGGGACACCGGCACCGACGTCTCGGACTCCCGGCGCGCTGCGGATTCCGGCCTGGCCGATTCCGGGCTGGCCTCGGACACCCGCGGCCGGGATGAGCGCGGTGACCTGACGGGCGACGCCGTGCACCCGCCAAACGGGCCGGACGGGCCTACCGGAACGGCCGGGCACGAGGGCGCGGCCGGGGGCGGGGGCGGTGAGCCTGCGGCGACGGGCCGGCGGATCTCGCGCCCGCCGGCGGGGCGGGACCGCGGGCGCGGCTCCTTCCTGCGCGAGCTGCCGGTCCTGGTGCTGGTCGCGTTCCTGCTGGCGCTGCTGATCAAGACCGTGTTCGTCCAGGCGTTCTGGATTCCGTCCGAGTCGATGGAGCGGACGCTGCTCATCGACGACCGGGTCCTGGTGAACAAGGTCATCTACCATTTCCGGGACGTGCACCGGGGCGAGATCGTCGTGTTCAACGGCGAGGGCACCGGTTTCGAGCGGGAATCGATCGTGGCCCCGCCGGCCAACGGCCTGAGCAGGTTCATCCGCGGCGCACAGGAGCTGCTGGGCCTCGGCGCGCCGAGCGAGAAGGACTTCATCAAGCGGGTGATCGGCGTAGGCGGTGACGTCGTCGCGTGCTGCGACGCCGCCGGGCGGGTGACGGTGAACGGCAAGGCGCTGGACGAGCCGTACGTCTACGAGAACGACTTCCAGGCGTTCGGGCCGTTCACGGTCCCCGACGGGGACCTGTGGCTGATGGGCGATCACCGCTCTCGCTCGTCGGATTCCCGCCAGAACGGCCCGGTCCCGCAGGACAAGGTGATCGGCCGGGCGTTCGTGCGGGTGTGGCCGCTCGGCCGGTTCGGCCTGCTCACGGTGCCCGGCACGTTCTCCGGCATCCCATCGGCCTCCGCCGCGCCTGCTCGGACGCCCGCTCCGACGTCCGACGAGACGGCACCGAGTTCGCCGCCGGGCGCGGTCGGCGTGCCCGGAAGCACCGGATCCGCGGATCTGCTGATCGCCCCGGTCGGCGCACTCGCCCTCGCCGTTCCCGCGAGCCGGCGGCGGCACTCGGGCGGGCGGCGGTCGACCGGCGGGCGGTCCATCGGCTGGTCGACGCGGGCGAGCGGGGAGCGGCGCTGCGGCCCGCGCAGGCGGTGGGCGAGACGGCGCGGCATGGGCGGTTCACCCTGATCGCGATGGACGTGCGTGGCACGGCGATCCGCTCCGACGCCGGCCTCTTCGGCTACGAACGGGCGCTCGTCCGACGCGGGCTCGGGCCGGTCGCAGGTGTGGACGAGGCCGGCCGGGGAGCCTGCGCCGGGCCGATGGTGGTGGCCGCCGTCGTCCTGGATCAGCGTCGTCTGGGGCTGCTCAGGCGGCTGGCCGACTCGAAGCTCCTCACCGAGCGGGTCCGCGAGGAGGTCCACGCGGATGTTCTGGCAGCGGCGGCGGCGGTGTCGACCATCGTCATCCCCGCCGCCGAGATCGATCGGAACGGCGTGCACGTCGCCAACATCATGGGGATGCGGCGGGCGGTGGCGGCGCTCGACGTCCGGCCGAGGTATGTGCTCACCGACGGGTTCGCGGTCGCGGGTCTTGGGGCCGAGTCGCTGGCGGTGATCAAAGGCGACCTGATGGTCGGGTGCATCGCCGCGGCGTCGGTCGTGGCCAAGGTGACCAGGGACCGGATCATGCGTAGTTTGCACAAGCGGTATCCCGAGTACGATTTCGCGCAGCACAAGGGCTACGTCACAGCGGCGCACACCGCCGCGATGACGCGGTACGGGCCGTGCGAGCAGCACCGACTGTCATATGTCAACGTCGCCGCGCTGGCGGCGCCGGCAGGGGAAACACGATCGTTGCGGCTGGAGGACAGGGTTGCTATGACCAGCCTGCGTGGCGTCACGGAGACCGCATGAGCGCGGAGGATCTCGAAAAGTACGAGACCGAGATGGAGCTCCAGCTCTACCGCGAGTACCGCGACGTGGTCGGGTTGTTCTCGTACGTGATCGAGACGGAGCGTCGTTTCTATCTCGCGAACGATTATCAGATCGAGGTCCGGAACAGTACGGACGGCGAGGTCTTCTTCGAACTGACCCTGCGGGACGCCTGGGTGTGGGACATGTTCCGTCCCGCCCGATTCGTGAAGAACGTGCGAGTCGTCACCTTCAAGGACATCAACGTCGAGGAGCTCACCAAGGCCGAGCTCTGAGCGACGGCGCGCCACCGGTTCGCGTGCCGTCGCGGACGGTGGTGCCCCGTGGTGCCCGTCGCGCGGACCGCTCCGGGTGACCCTGTGGACGAGAAAACCTTGTCCACAGGTCTCCCTTCAGCGGCCACCGACGGCTCGCGCACGCGGAACCTGATCTCACCGGCGGGCGACCGACCCCCGGTGGGACGGAGCCTCGGATGCGGGTCAGTCAGCGGCTCGGCAAGTTCGGTGAGGACGTCGCCGCGCGCCACCTGAGCGCCGACGGTGCGGAGATCCTTGCCCGGAACTGGCGCTGCCGGGACGGCGAGATCGACATCGTCGCCCGCCACGGCGACACGCTCGTCTTCTGCGAGGTGAAGACGCGCAGCGGCGCGGACTACGGGAGCGGCCCGGACGCCGTGGTCGGCCGCAAGACGGCGAGAATCCGGCGGCTGGCCGTGCGGTGGCTGGCCGAGCACCCGCATCCACCGGCGATCATCCGTTTCGACGTGCTGTCGGTCTACCGGGAGCGGCAGGGGTCCGTCCGGGTGGAGCACCGGCGGGGTGCCTTCTGATGGCGCTTGCGCGGTCGCTGGCCGTCGCGGTCGTCGGTATCGAGGGCCATCTCGTCGAGGTGGAGGCCGACCTGGCCCGCGGCCTGCCCGGGCTGACGCTCATCGGCCTTCCGGACGCGGCACTCCACGAGGCCCGGGACCGGGTGCGGGCCGCTGTCGTCAACTCGCGTGAGCGCTGGCCGGACCACCGGATCACGGTCGGCCTGTTCCCGGCGACCCTGCCCAAATCCGGCAGCGGCTTCGACCTGGCCATGGCCGCCGCGATCCTGGGCGCCGCCGGCGTGGTCCCCGCAGCCGCCCTCGGTAGCAGGGTCCTGATCGGTGAGCTCGCGCTCGACGGCCGGCTTCGGCCGGTGCGCGGGGTGCTGCCAGCCGTTCTCGCTGCGGTCGAGGCCGGCCTGGCGAACATCGTCGTGCCCGAACCCAACGCGGGCGAGGCGTCGTTGGTCCCGGGCGCGGTCGTCGAGTCCATGCCCGACCTCGCCAGCGTGCTCGGCCTGCTACGCGGCCGCCCACGGCTCGGCCTGGCCCGGTTCCCCGCGGCATTGGCACCGGCACGGGTGTCGGAGCCCGCATCGGTGTCGGCATCGGCGGCGGCGCCGCCGGAGCGGGAGCCGGAGCCGATCGGGCCTGATCTCGCGGACGTCGCCGGCCAGAGCCGGGGGCGCCTGGCCGTGGAGGTGGCCGCCGCGGGCGGACACCACCTGTTCATGCAGGGCCCGCCCGGCTCGGGCAAGACCATGCTGGCCGAGCGGCTGCCCGGGCTGCTTCCGCCGCTGGACACCGCCGCCGCGCTGGAGGTCACCGCCGTGCACTCGGTGGCGGGCGTTCTTCCCGTCGGCCGCCCGCTGGTCACGCGGCCTCCCTTCCGTAGCCCGCATCACTCCGCCACGCCGGCGGCGCTTGTCGGCTCCGGCTCCGCGGTGATCCGCCCGGGGCTGGCCAGCCAGGCGCACCACGGCGTCCTGTTCCTCGACGAGGCACCGGAGTTCGGCCGAACCAGCCTGGACGTGCTGCGCCAGCCGCTCGAGAGCGGTGTCATCGAGGTGGCGCGGGCCCGGGCCACCACCCGGTTCCCCGCCCGCTTCCTGCTCGTGCTGGCCGCGAACCCGTGTCCCTGCTCGCGGGCCCGCGGCCCCCGTGACAACACCTGCGACTGCCCGAGCACGGTGCGCCGGCGCTACCTGGCGAGGCTGTCGGGGCCGCTACTCGACCGGATCGACATCCAGGTGGCGTTGACCGCGCCGAGCCGTGCCGAGCTGCGGGCCGATCGGGGGCTTGGCACCTCCTCGAGCGTCGTCGCCGAGCGCGTCGCTTCGGCCCGGGCCGCGATGCGGCGCCGACTCGCCGGCACGCCGTGGCGGCGTAACGCCGAGGTGCCCGGCCCGTCACTGCGCCGCCAGTGGCCGCTGCGGCCGGCTGCGACCCGGCTCGCCGACCGTGCCTTCGAGCGGGGCCTGCTCACCGCGCGTGGGCTGGATCGGGTGCTGCGCGTCGCCTGGACGGTGGCGGACCTCAAGGGCGAGGACCGGCCGGGCCCCGACGAGATCGGGCTCGCCCTGGACCTACGCCTTCCCGGGGGATCAGCGTGAGTGCCGGGGCGGGCGAGGTGTCGTCCCCGATTGGTGCTCCTGCGCCCGGCGGCGACGAGCCACGGCGCCTTGCGCGGATCGGGCTGAGTCGCATCGCCGGCCCGGATCTCTCCTCGCTTCCCGAACAGCTGCACGGGCTCGGAGATATCGCGCTGTGGGAGCGCCTGAGGCCGCAGCACCCCGGTGTCGACCCGCGCCAGGACGTCGAGACCGCCGCGCAGGTCGGCGCGCGTCCCATCTGCCCAGGTGACCCGGAGTGGCCCTCCTGTGTCGACGCCCTCGATGAGGCCCGTGGCGGCGGCCGGGAGGTCGGCGCCCCTCTCGTGCTGTGGGCTCGGGGGGCGGGCCGGCTCGATCACCTCAGCCAGCGGGCCGTGGCCGTCGTCGGCTGCCGCGCGGCCACGGCGTACGGCGTCCACCAGGCGGAGGAGCTCGGGTACGGGCTCGCCGGGCGCGGCTGGACGGTGGTCTCCGGCGCGGCGTTCGGAATCGACGCCGCCGCACACCGCGGCGCCCTCGCTGCCGCGGGGCCGACAATCGCGGTCCTCGCCGGGGGTGTGGACGTGCCCTACCCTGCCGCGCACGCCGACCTGCTCGACGAGATCGCCGCCTCCGGCCTGGTTCTCAGCGAGACCCCACCGGGCAGCCCGCCCTACCGGCGGCGGTTCCTCACCCGAAACCGGGTCATCGCCGCGCTGTGCGCGGGGACGGTGCTCGTTGAGGCCGGGCTCCGCAGCGGTGCGCTGAACACCATCCGCCATGCCCGGCGGCTCGGCCGCACCGTGATGGTGGTGCCCGGGCCGGTGACGAGCGCGATGAGCGCCGGCTGTCATCGCCTCCTGCGGGACCATCGCGAGGAGGCGGTGCTGGTCACCAGCGCCGGTGACATCTGCGAGGAGATCGGCCCGATCGGCGAGCTGGAGCCCCGCTCGACCGGCCCGGCCCGGGCGCGCGACGGTCTCGCGGATCTCGTGCTGGAACTGCTCGACGTGATGCCGGCCCGCTCCACGATCGGCGTCGCCGAGCTGGCCCGCCGCGTCGGCAGGCAGCCTGGGGCGATCCTCGCCCTGCTGGGCCCGCTCGCGGTCGAGGGGCTGGTGGAGGCGACCCACTCCGGGTATCGGCTGACCGCGCTCGGCCGCTCCTCCTCGTCCCCGCCCCGAGGCCAGCCAACCTCGCCCGAGGGCGCGCCGCCGGCGGCGTCCGGCTCCACGCCGCCTTGACGCCTCGCCATTCCGGCGGCCAAGGTCGCGCAATGGGGACGGGTGGCGATCCCGCGGCCACGGCCCGCGGTGGCCGTGGTGACAGCGCTGGTGGCGGCAACGGCGGTCGCGCTGGCGCAGGTCCTGGTGACGGTGATGGAGGCAGTGGCGGCGACGGCTGGGCGGGTGCCGTCGAGGTTTTCGTGCGCCATCTGGTCGCCGAACGGGATCGTTCGCCGGAAACCGTCCGGGCCTATCGCGCAGATCTCGCGGGCCTACGTGCGCACGCCGCCGCGGCCGGCCGTACGGATCTCCTGGACCTGGATCTCGCCGTGCTCCGCGGGTGGCTGGCCGGCATGCGTTCCGCCGGAGCGGCACCGGCCACCATCGCCCGCCGTGCGTCCCTCGCCAGGGTGTTCTCCGCCTTCGCCGCGCGGCGGGGATTCCTCCCCGATGACGTCGGGGCGCGGCTGGCGACCACCCGGGCGCCGCGGCGGATCCCCCAGGTACTCACCGCGGCACAGGCGGACCGGCTGCTGGAGACACGGCCTCGGGGCGATCGTGCGCAGGAGCCGCGCGACGTCGCGCTGAACCTGCGTGACGATCTGGTTCTGGAGATCCTCTACGGCAGCGCGGTGCGGGTCTCCGAGCTGTGCCGGCTCGACATCGGTGACGTCGACCACGAGCGGCGCCTCCTGCGCGTGCACGGCAAGGGCGGCCGCCAGCGCAGTGTGCCGTTCAGCGTGCCCGCGGCGGGCGCGCTCGACGTCTGGCTCACCAGGGGCCGGCCCTACCTCGCGACGCGCGTCGAGGCGGCGCTGCTGCTCGGTACCCGTGGCGGCCGGCTCGACCCGCGTTCCGTGCGCCGGCTCGTCCAGGCGCGTGGCGCCGCCGCGGGGGTTCCCACCGGTCTGACGCCGCACGGCCTGCGCCACGGCGCGGCCACCCACATGGTCGAAGGCGGCGCGGACCTGCGCTCCGTGCAGGAACTGCTGGGACACGCCAGCCTGTCGACCACGCAGATCTACACCCATGTCACCCCGGAGCGGCTGCGCGCCGCCTTCGACCAGGCCCATCCGCGGGCCTGACGTCCGCGCCACCGACCGATCCCCGTAGCGGACCGAGCCGCATGACGGAGTGCTCCCGTTCGGTGGCGTCCCCGAGTACCGGGCCGGCCTGCCATCGGCGGTTCAGGGGCATCGGCGGTTCAGGGGCATCAGCCATCCAGCGGCAGCAGCCGTGGCGGGACCCGGTGGAAGAAGGAGAGGGGATCGAGGTACTCGGAGCCGCGCAGCACGCCCCAGTGCAGGCAGGCGGCACCCGGGCAGCCCGGGTGGCCGGCCTCGAGAAGCCCGAGCTGATCGCCACCGCCAACCGTCTGGCCTTCGTGGACGAGGGGGCGTACCGGCTCGTAGGTGGTACGCAGCGCGCCGTGGACCACCGTCACGACCCACCTGTCACCGACCCATCCGGCGAACCCGACGACACCCGGCCGCGCTGCCCGGACACCGACACCGGGATCGGAACGAAGATCCACCCCACGGTGGCCCGGGCCGTAGGGATGCGTGGGAGCGCGGAAGATCCCGGCCACCGTGACCGGCTCCGGCAGCGGCCAACGCCACCTCTGGTCGCCGTCCCGCGCCCGCGCCGGGGCCGGGGCCTGCGCCGGGGACGAGGTTGGGGCGTCGGGCGTGGGTTCAGTCGGCGCCGCGGCTGTGAGCCCGCCTGGGGAGTCGTTGACCGCCGGAGCCGCGGTGGGCTCGGAGGAGGCCGTTCGGGGGATCGCCACCGTCGTCGCGGGTGTGTCCGCCGGTGACCTTGAGGTCGTGGCG
>NZ_UBIZ01000290.1:0-244 GCF_900465275.1 Parafrankia sp. Ea1.12
TTTCTTCTTTGCCATTCCTGCTCTGCCAGCGAGGGTGGAAAGGACCGGCCCCGCCGCCGACGCCATGATCGGTTTTGTCTGGTCACCCGCCCGCGGGAAAGCGTATGCCGCCCGTGCGGGCCGACCGTGCGGCCAGGACGGCCACGAGCGCGGCGATCTCCTCCGGGGTCGCGTCCCCGCGGACCAGCCGCAGGTGCGCCCGGCCGGGAAGCTCGTCGGGTCTGTCGGCCACCGGCCGTTCCTC
>NZ_UBIZ01000187.1:0-22002 GCF_900465275.1 Parafrankia sp. Ea1.12
CCCGGACCCGACCCGGTGCCCTGAGCCGGCGTTCCGCCTTCCCGGCGGATCGCCGCGCGCGCCCGCCCGCACACGGGACGAACGGGTACGGTTCCGGCGTGACGTCCATGCGGCGGATTCCGCGGCCCGTTCACCGTTCCCGCACCCGTGACCGTGACCGTTCCCGCGACCTGGTCGGCGAGAGCGATCTGCCCCGCGTCGGCGACCTGGCCCGCCTGCTCGTCCGGCACGACGTCGCGATCGGCCGGCGTTTCGTGCACACCTTCATCACGGTCGACCGCGCGATGTTCTCCGCCATCGCCGGCGCCCGGCCGCTGGTGGACCCGCTGCTGCCCCGGCTCTCCCACGCGGCCGACCACGGCATGCTCTGGTGGGGGGTGGCGGGCGCGCTGGGCGCGACGAAGGGCCGCCGCCGCCCGGCGGCGATGCGCGGCCTGCTCGCCCTGGGCGTCGCCAGCGCCGTCGCCAACGGCCCGGCCAAACTCCTGTTCCGCCGGGGCCGGCCGCCGACACACGGCATCCCGCCGTTGCGCCGGCTGCGCCGTGACCTGACGACCTTCTCGTTCCCGTCGGGGCACTCGGCCTCGGCGGCCGCCTTCGCCACCGGTGTCGCGCTCGACGCGCCCGCGGCGGCCGTCCCGGTGGTCGCTCTGGCGTCCGCGGTCGCCTTCTCCCGGGTCTACGTCGGTGCCCACTACCCGGGCGACGTGGTGGCCGGCGCCGCGCTCGGCATCGGCGCCGGGCTGCTGACGACGAAGGTGATGCCGCGGCGCCCCTGGTCGCCGGCACGGGCCCGGCCGGCGTCCGCCTGGGCCCCGGCCCTGCCGGACGGGACGGGCCTGGGTGTGGTCGTCAACGCCCGGTCCGGCGCCGGTCACCACGCCGAGCTCGTCGCCGTCCTGCGTGCCGACCTGCCCGGCGCGCAGGTCGTCGAGGTCGGCCCCGACCAGGACGTCGCCGAGGCCCTGGACCGCGTCGCCGCGCACAGCCGGGTCCTCGGCGTCGCCGGCGGCGACGGGACGGTCAACGCCGCGGCCGCGGCCGCTCTCGCCCGGGGCCTTCCGCTCGCGGTGTTCCCGGCCGGCACCCTCAACCACTTCGCCGCCGACGTCGGCCTGAACAGCGCCGGCGACACGATCAAGGCGGTCCGCGAGGGCACGGCCGTCGCGGTGGACGTCGGCAGGGTCGACGGCATCGGCGCGGCCGACTCCCGGTTCAGCCGGATCTTCGTGAACACCGCCAGCCTCGGCGGCTACCCGGACATGGTCGGCATCCGGGAGCGTTTCGAGCGCCGGATCGGCAAGTGGCCGGCGATGATCATCGCGCTGAGTCGGGTGCTGTGGAGCGACCCGCCGTTCGACGTCGAGATCGACGGCGTCACCCGCCGGGTCTGGCTCGTCTTCGTCGGCAACGGCCGCTACCTGCCCGACGGGTTCGCCCCGACATACCGGACCCGCCTCGACGAGAGCCTGCTCGACCTGCGGGTCGTCGACGCGACCGCGCCGCTGGCCCGGCTCCGCCTCGTCGGCGCGGTGCTGACCGGACGTCTCGGCCGGTCACGGGTCTACGAGCAGCGGACGGTGGAACGGGTGCGGATCTCCTCCAACCAGCCGTCCCCGCTGCCGTTCGCCAGCGACGGCGAGGTGACCGAGGGGATCCGCCGGATCGCGGTCACGACGAGCGGTGCCCGTCTCATCGTCTACCGGCCCGGGTAGACCCGGACGACGGGGGCGGTGCCCCGGGGGCGGCACCGGGTGCCGGGTCAGTCCCCGGGAGGGCTCTGGAGCGGCACCAGTGCGCGCAGCGGGGTGGTGAGCCGGGCGAAGACCTCGGGGTCGAGCAGGTCCTCGACGAGCAGCGCGCAGGCCAGGTCGGCGCACAGCTCCATGACCCGCTCGTCCGAGGACGAGTCCGGCGCCGTGGCGAGCCGGCGGCAGGCCGGGCACAGCCGCCAGAACCCCTCGGCGGCGCTGCGGCGGACCAGCGTCCACACCCGCCGTCGCCCGGTCAGGACGGCGCTGTCGAAGGCCCGCTCCATCGCGATCTGGTGGGCGTCGTCGTCGCGGGTGAGCACGGTCGTGAGCAGGCCGTCGAAGACCTCGAGGCTGGCCTGGTCGTGGCAGCGGCGGGCCAGCCGCGGCAGTGTGGCCAGCACCCGTTTCACGTCGGCGGCGGCCGGGCCCAGATCCGGCTCGTGCGAGCGGACCCGCGGGTACACGGTGCGCCACGGCCGCAGCAGCGCCGTGTACTCGGAGCGGTTCAGGATCGGCTTCGCGTAGGCGCCGGCGAGCGCGTCGCGCATCGCGCGCAGCGCGGTCGCGGTGATCGCGGGGTCGAGTGTGACGTACTCCGCGCCGGCCAGATCATCCGCGTAGATGGCGGAGAGGGCGTCGAAGGCCGCCAGGACCTCGACGATCAGCGGGGAGTCGGGGGCGAGCGCCTTGTCCCGGGCCGAGGCGAGCTGACCGGAGTTGCGCCACAGCGAGGCCAGTGCCACCAGCTCGCTGTCGGAGGTGTGCACGAGTTGCGCCAGGATGCCGAGGATCCCGCGGAGGTTCGGATGCTCCTCCAGCCGCTCGATGCGGCGGGCCCGGAGGATCATGCCTGCCGGCCCGGCTGGCGGGTGGCCGCCATGATGGCGGCCGGACCGGTGGTCCTCGGGACACGCGTCACGTGCTCCTCCTCGATCTCGTGGCGACCAGGTCGCGACGGGCCCCACCGAGCGCCGTCCGGATCACCGGACGGCCGCGGGCTCCGCGAACCGGATGCTCCGCGTTCCGGCCACGCGACGCCGGCCACGCTCCTGCCCTCGACGGGCCGGTGCCGCGGCACGGTGCCGTGCGCCGTGGGGGACGTCCCGCGGCGGTTGGCCGACCCTTGGCCGACGCGCGACAGCGTCGCCTGGCCGTCGGCCGTGGATGTCACTCCCGAGACAATAGTGTCGCCGGTGACGATCCGGAACCGATTGCCGGTGACAGCTTGTCACACGGAGTGCTGTGCTGGTGGCACCGTTGGAGTACAGATGGTAGCCGGTGCGCGGCCGGAGCTCCGTGAACACGAAGAGTTAGTGCCACATTCGGTTACACACAGTGGTGTCGAGGGTGGCGAACGTCGTCACGCCGTGTCGCGGGCGGCACGTCCGCCACCGGTGCCCGCGGGGCCCCGAGTGTCTCGGAAGCCCCGCGGGCCAGGTCCGGGCGGCCGCCACAGGCCGCTCCCAGCCGCCGCCACGGGCCGTCCAGCCGCCGTGGACCGGGCAGGCCGCTGAGGCCGCGGCCGGCTGGCCGGCCGCGCCCGGTCAGCCGGAGACCGGCTGGTCGTCCTCCTCCACGGCGCCGCTGCCGAGAGCGGTCTCGCCGGCGCCGTCCTTGCGCAGCCCGTACCGGCGGATGGCGTCGTCCACCGTGGCCTGCTCGACATCACCCGTTCGTGCCAGCGCCTCCAGGGTCGCCACGACCACAGACTCGGCGTCGACGTTGAAGTGGCGCCGCAGGGCCGCCCGGGTGTCGGAGCGGCCGAAGCCGTCGGTGCCCAGCGAGGTGTACTGCTGCGGCACCCACCGCGAGATCTGGTCGGGGACGGCGCGCATCCAGTCCGAGACCGCGACGACCGGGCCCGGCGCGCCGTCCAGGATCTGGCTGACGTAGGGCACGGCCGGCGGCTGCTCGGGGTTGAGCAGGTTGCGCCGCTCGCACACCAGCGCCTCCCGGCGCAGTTCGTTCCACGAGGTCACCGACCACACGTCGGCGGCGATGCCGTAGTCGGCCGCCAGCATCTCCTGGGCGGCCAGCGCCCAGCGCATGCCGGTACCGCTGGCCAGGAGCTGCGCCTGCGCCGTGGTGGAGCTCTCGGCGGCCGTGGCGGGCGTCCCCTCGCCGCCGGTGAGCGCGTCGGCGGTACGGAACCGGTACATGCCGGCGATGATCTGGGCCGGGTCGACCCCGGTCGGCTCGGCCGGCTGCGGGACCGGCTCGTTGTAGACGGTCAGGTAGTAGAAGACGTTCTCGTTCCGCTCGCCGTACATCCGGTCAAGCGCGTCGCGGACGATGTGGGAGATCTCGAACGCGAACGCCGGGTCGTACGACACGCACGCCGGGTTCGTGGATGCCAGCAGCAGCGAGTGGCCGTCCTGGTGCTGCAGGCCCTCGCCGTTCAGGGTCGTGCGCCCCGCGGTGGCGCCGAGCAGGAAGGCCCGGCCGAGCTGGTCGCCGAGCGCCCACATCTGGTCGCCGGTCCGCTGGAAGCCGAACATCGAGTAGAAGACGTACACCGGGATCATGTGCTGGCCATGGGTGGAGTACGCCGTCGCGGCGGCGATCACCGAGCCCATCGAACCGGCCTCGCTGATGCCCTCGTGCAGCATCTGGCCGGACTCGGACTCCCGGTAGGAGAGCAGCAGCTCCCGGTCGACGGCCTCGTAGCGCTGCCCGTGCGGCGAGTAGATCTTCGCCGTGGGGAACATCGCGTCCATGCCGAAGGTGCGCGCCTCGTCCGGGATGACGGGCACGAACCGGGCGCCCATCTCCTTGGTCTTCATCAGGTCCTTGAGCAGGCGGACGAAGGCCATCGTCGTCGCCACCGGCTGCTTGCCCGAGCCCCGCCGCAGCTCGTCGAAGATCGACTTCGGCGGCTGGGAGAGCGAGCGGGCCCGCACCACCCGGCGCGGGATCGATCCGCCGAGCCCCGCCCGGCGCTCCCGCATGTACTGGATCTCCTCGGAGTCCGGCCCCGGGCGGTAGTACGGCGGGAGGTTGCCGTCCAGCGCCGAGTCGGGGATCTCCAGGTAGAGCCGGTCGCGCAGCTCCTTGAGCTCGGTCTTGGTGAGCTTCTTCATCTGGTGCGTGGCGTTGCGGCCCTCGAAGTCCTTGCCCAGCGTCCAGCCCTTGATCGTGTGGGCGAGGATCACGGTGGGCTGACCGGCATGCTCCGTGGCCGCCTTGTAGGCCGCGTACAGCTTGCGGTAGTCGTGCCCGCCGCGGGAGAGCTTGCTGAGATCCTCGTCGGCCAGGTTGGCGACCATCCGGCGCAGCCGGGCGTCGGCGCCGAAGAAGTGCTCCCGGATGTAGTCGCCCGACGAGGTCGAGTAGGTCTGGAACTGGCCGTCGGGTGTGGTGTTCATCCGGTGGACGAGGACGCCGTCGGTGTCCTTGGCGAGCAGCGGGTCCCAGTCACGGCCCCAGACGACCTTGATGACGTTCCAGCCGGCGCCGCGGAACAGCGACTCCAGCTCCTGCATGATCTTGCCGTTGCCGCGGACCGGCCCGTCGAGGCGCTGCAGGTTGCAGTTCACCACGAAGATGAGGTTGTCGAGCTCCTCGCGGGCGGCGACCCCGAGGGCGCCGATCGACTCCGGCTCGTCCATCTCGCCGTCGCCGAGGAACGCCCACACCTTGCTGCGGGAGGTGTCCTTGATCTGGCGGTTGAGCAGGTAGCGGTTGAACCGCGCCTGGTAGATGGCGTCGATCGGGCCGAGGCCCATCGACACCGTCGGGAACTCCCAGAAGTCCGGCATCAGCCGCGGGTGCGGGTAGGACGACAGGCCGCCCGGCTCACCCTCGCGGCGGAACGCGTCCAGCTGCGCCTCGGTGAGACGGCCCTCGAGGAACGCGCGGGCGTAGATGCCGGGGGAGGCGTGCCCCTGGATGAAGATCTGGTCCCCGGAATCGCTGCCGGGGGAGGAGGTCAGGTGGTCCTTGCCCCGGAAGAAATGATTGAAGCCGACCTCGTACAGGCTCGCGCTCGAGGCATATGTGGCGATATGGCCGCCGACATTATATTCCGGACGGTTCGCGCGGCTGACCATGATGGCGGCGTTCCACCGGATGTACGCCCGGATCCGCCGTTCGACGTGCTCGTCGCCCGGGAACCAGGGTTCCTGCTCGGGGGGGATCGTGTTGATGAAGTCGGTGCTGGTCAGGCCCGGTACCCCGACCGCCTTCTCGCGTGCCCGTTCGAGGAGCTTGAGCATGAGGAACCGTGCCCGGCCTCGCCCGGACTCCTCGATCACCGCGTCGAGCGACTCGAGCCATTCGCTGGTTTCGGACGGATCGATGTCCGGCAACTGGCTCGGGAGCCCGTCGGTGATGACCGAGAACTTCCGCGTTGTGTCCTGCGCCACGCCTACTCCTGCTCTCCGTTAGCTCCTGTGCCGATGCCCTCTCACTATCGTGCTCCGTCTCGACACGGTCGTCACGCACGCCCTGCCTACTGTGCGGTAGGGAAACTGGATCGGCACACGCGGTTGTTCGCGGTCTGTCCCCGAGGTGGTGGCGCGCCGGTGAACACGCCGCGACGGCCGTCTGAGCAGCACCTGGACGCAGCCCTCGGACCCGGACGGCCACCCAGGCGTCGGGGTGGCGTGCAGGCGGTCGCACCGGCAGGTGCGGGATGGTTGGGATTACGTGCGCCCGGGTTGTGGACGCCCGCCGAGGGAGGGACGCCACCGTGGAGACGAAGACGATGACGGTGCGGACGGGGCGCGACGAACGGGTCGTCGACCTCACCGAGCCGGCGGCCGAGTTCGTCGCCGGCCGGGGCGACGGGCTGCTGTCCGTCTTCATCCCGCACGCGACGGCGGGCGTGGCCATCCTCGAGCTGGGCGCCGGCAGCGACGACGACCTCCTCGCCGCCCTGGCCGCCCTGCTGCCCGCCGACGACCGCTGGCGGCACGCCCACGGCTCGCCCGGGCATGGCCGCTCACACGTGATGCCAGCCATCATCCCGCCGTCCCTGACCGTTCCCGTCCTGGACGGGCGGCTCGCGCTCGGTACCTGGCAGTCGGTGGCGCTTGTCGACCTAAATGTGGACAACCCCGAGCGGACCGTCCGGTTCTCCTTCCTGCCGGGCTGACCGGGCCGGTCGGCCCCGTCCGGCGGGCAAAGTCCGGCCAGTGCGCCCACCCCGGTGCCGGACCTGGGATCATCGGAACGGCCAGGAGACGTCCGACATCACATACCCGCAGGTTGGACTGATGGTGGGATCATGTCGGCGGGTTTCGTACGACGGGTTGACGAGGCGGCCCCGGGGTAGCGAGATTGTGTCAGCGGAGATCGTTGTGGAACGGCCGGCATCCCCCTGCTTGTCCACAACCCCCGGCGTGGCACTTGCGCACCCACCGCATGGTCCGGTGGACTAGGCCCACGGCGGGTCGCGCGAGCGGATCGTCGCCGAACCGGTCCGCCCACGACCGGGGCGCCTCGCGACCGCGGAGCGTCGTGTAGACGAGCAGGAGGTAGCGGAGGGTGAGTCCGACCGCGGCGAACGCCGAGGGTCAGCGCCGTGCGGAACGTCTGGGAGTCATGGCCGGCACCTTGGTCCAGTCGCTCAACGAGGACGACGACATCGCCCAGGATCTCCTGGACGCGGTCACGACCTCGAGTGGCACCGACCTCGTCCCGGAGGACTCCGACGACGTGGTAGACGTCGTGCTCCTCTGGTGGCGCGAGGATGACGGTGATCTTGCCAACGCCCTCATCGACGCGCGTAGGCAGTTGTCCGAGGACGGCGTGATCTGGCTGCTTACCCCGAAGGCCGGCCGTGACGGCCACGTCGAGCCCAGCGACGTCCTGGACGCCGTGCCGACCGCCGGCCTCGTCCAGACCAGCACCGTCAGCGTCGCGGCCGAATGGGCCGGAATGCGGCTGGCCGCCCCGAAGTCCCAGCGGGTCCGCCACCGCTGAGGCCCCGGGCGCCCGCGCGCGTCCGAGGCCTCAGCGGCGGCGATCTCCCCAGTCGGGGTCGCAACCGATCGGTGTGACGTGCTTGCCGACGGTCCTTCCGCCATGCCCAGCGCCAGGTCCGTGTGCCGCCCGCCCGGCCGGCATCCGCACTTGAATGATCAGCGGTACGGCACCGCGGGCCGTCACAGCCCGCGGTGCCCCGTTTCTCGTCCGCTGCGCCGTGCGGCTCAGCGGCTCAGCGGCACCTGCTGGCCTTCGACCGCGCCGGGGTAGCGGTTCCAGATCTTGTTGATCTCGAACTGGAGATAGAGCGGCCCACCGCCGATCAGCCACAGCAGGAACGCGATCCCCGGGCTGATCTCCGGCAGGCCCGCGGCGCGCTGCGCCTCCGCTGTCCGCGTCCCCAGCCGCCACGCCGCCACGAACGGCGGGACGATCAGCACCCAGCCGATCAGGAAGGCCAGCAGCGACAGCGTAGGGTTGACCTTGATCCGCGAGTTGTAGGCGGCAAGCTCTTTGTTGGTCTTGTACACCCAGACGAACCCGTAGATCCCGAGAGTGATCAGCGGAAGGCCGAGCCACACCCCGAACGGATTGCGCCGTTTACCGAGGACGCCGGCTCCGACCGGCGGCACACCGGCCGGCGGCGGCCCGTATCCGGGCGGCACGGGATAGGTCTGCCCGGCCCCGGGATGGGGCGGGTAGGGATTCGAGCCCTCCCGGGGGAACGGCGGGTAGCCGCCCGGACCACCCGGGGCCGGACCGGGCGCACCCGCCGGCCCGGCCGCGCCGGCGAACCCGCGCGGGCCTCCGGGCGGTGCTCCAGGAGGGCCGTCCGGGAACGATCCGAAGGCACCGCCGGGCCCGGGCGGCTGTCCGCCGGGGCTTCCGTGGCCGCCCGGGCCCCAGCCAGGTGGGCCGGACGGCGGCATGTGATCGGTCAAGGTGGTCACGACCTCCCTGCTGTCGGCATCCGCGGGACGCCCGACGCGCCACTGTGCGGCCCCGTCCGCGGCGTGGCCGCGAGCCGGGGCAACGGCCGGAAAAAGCACACTCCGCCCGGTCACCTCTGTCGTTGTCCGGCACGACTAGCTCGCCGCGGTCGTTGACCGGTCAGACTAGGGCACCAGAGTCCCGGAAACCGGCTCCCGCGCCTTCCTGTGGCTTCGCTGACCGGAAAAGTGCCATCCGCGGCCGGCCGGGCACGCCTTGGAGCCGTTTCGGGTCTCTACATCTTCGAGTGCCGTTGCCGAGTACCCGCCCCGATGTGTTCCCCCTGTGTGCTCATCCTGTTCACCATCGCATCCGTGTCGTAGCGCCGCCGCTGCCCACCGCCCCGGCCTGCCCGCGGGATCCGGCACACCGGCCGCAGCCGGAGCGCAAGGCCGTGGCCGACGGTGGCATGCTGGCGGAGAGGACCGACAGGTCGCGAAGACCGAGAGGTCGAACAGCACCGCAGGACGCGAAAACCAACCGCAATCGAGAGGAAGAGCTCGTGACCGTCGACGTCGGAGCCGTCGCCCCCGACTTCTCGTTGAAGGACCAGAACAACGAGGTCGTCACCCTGTCCGACTTCCGGGGCCGCCGCAACGTGGTGCTCCTGTTCTACCCGCTGACCTTCACCGGCGTCTGCCAGGGCGAGCTGTGCTCCGTCCGGGACGACCTGGCCTCCTTCCAGAACGACGACGTGCAGGTGCTGGCCATCTCCGTCGACTCCTCCTTCGCGCACAAGGTCTGGGCCGACCAGCAGGGCTACGAGTTCCCGCTGCTGGCCGACTTCTGGCCGCACGGCGAGGTGGCGAAGGCCTACGGGGTCTTCAACGAGGAGAAGGGCATCTCCCTCCGCGGAACCTTCATCATCGACAAGGAGGGCAAGGTGCGCTGGAAGGTCGTCAACAACATTCCGGACGCACGCGACCAGGCCGAGTACCTCAAGGCCCTCGCCTCGCTGTAGTCCCGGCGAGCGGCGGGCCGGGTCGCCTCGCCCGTCGGACCCCCGCGAGGTGTTCCCGAGTCAGGGACACCTCGCGGGGGTCCCGGCGTGGCATGGCACGGGCGACGTGCGCCGCCGGTCTTCGAGGACGGGGAACCTCATGCCGTGTTTCCGCTGCAGTACGCGACAGACCGACCCAGTCCGGGGCGCGAGCCCCTGGCAACGCGCGGTCGTCGGCGGCGAACAGGTCCTGGTCTGCCCGACCTGCCGCCCCTCCCCGGAGTGGGAGAAGATCCTTGACCGCTGCGACCGCTGCGCCTCGACCCACCTGGCGAAGGCCCTCGGCACGGTGTTCTGCCGGGCCTGCGGCGCGCGGAAATCCTCCGAACAGCAGCCCGCCGGGCGCTCGCCAGCCCCTGAACCGCCCTCATCGGCTCGCGAACCGTTCTCAGTCACGCCCGGACTGTCCTCACTCATCCCCGAACCGTCGCGGACCGCCTCCGACGTGCCAGAGACCACAACCGGTGCTCTGCGCCCGCCGGCCGCAGGATCCGCCAGGGGCGAGCCGGCCGCCACAGACACTCCCAACGCCTCCGCGGGACGTCATGGCGGGGAACCAGCCGTGGAGGGGCCTGAGCGTGCCCTCAGCGGCGACCTCGCCGCCGACAGGGGCGAGCCGGCCGCCACAGACACTCCCAACGCCTCCGCGGGACGTCATGGCGGGGAACCAGCCGTGGAGGGGCCTGAGCGTGCCCTCAGCGGCGACCTCGCCGCCGATGTGGACGCAGCCCTCACCCGCATGTTCGGGCGACCGCGCCCGGTTTCCTGACCCACGATCCGGGATCATCCGCTAACGTTGCGACCGGGCACGGTCACCTCACCGATCCGGCGATCGGCCGTGCCACCGGACGGACGATGCCTGCGTAGGCTGGGCATCCACCCCGGGCGCGTAGCTCAGCGGGAGAGCGCTCGCCTTACAAGCGAGTGGTCGCAGGTTCGATCCCTGCCGCGCCCACGCGCTGGTTCCGCGTGCTTGCCGATCCTTCGGATCGACTGCGGCACAGCCGCAATGCTAGCCGGGGGGACGACCCCCCGAGCCCCCCGACGGGGCGCCTGCGGCGCCTCTGGGGCCGGGAAAATTGGCCGTTTGTAGCAACGCCTGTAGCAACGCGCACGGTGGCCGCCCGTCGGGGGAGTCGCTGATCAGCTGCCGATCAGGTGGTCGTCGAGTCGGGCCAGGGCGGTGCGCTTCTCTGCCATCGACGAGTGCGCGTAGATCGTCATTGTGACCTCGATCGCGGAGTGGCCGGCGATCTCGCGGACGGTGTGGGGCGGGACGCCGAGGTTCAGGAGCAGGGTCACGCAGGTGTGCCGGAGGCCGTGGAAAACCACCTCTTCGAGGCCGGCCGCCTGTCGGAGCGGTTCCCAGGTGCGCCGCAGGTTGCCTGGCTCGATCATGGTTCCGATCTTCGTGGTGAACACGTGATCGGTGTCCACCCAGCGGGTGCCCGCGGTGCTCCGCTCGGTGTCCTGGAGCTTGCGGTGTTCGGTGAGGGCGTCGGCGACGAAGCCGATCAGCGGCAGCGTGCGGAACGACGTGTCCGTCTTCGGGGTGACCAGGCGGAGCGCGCGGCCGGTGCGTTGGAGGGTGCGGCGGATCGTGAGGGTGCCGCGGTCGGTGTCGAGGTCCGACCACTGGAGACCGAGGAGCTCCCCGCGGCGTAGGCCGAGGAAGAGCGCCAGGACCACGAGCGCGTAGAGCCGGTCACCGGCCGCCGCGTCGAGCAATGCCCGCGCCTGGTCGACGGTCAGGCCGCGGTTGATGCCGTACTGCGGTGGTGTGATCTTCACCAGCTTCGCGACGTTCCGGCGGAGCAGTTCCTCGCGGACAGCCGCCTGTAGGCCGTTACGCAGCACCGAGTGAGCCTGCTGCACCAGCCGCCGGGATGGGAACGACTGGCAGCACTGGCCGATCGCGCAGCACCGCCGGTCGCTCTCCCGCCGTCGGGCATCGAGGCCGCGCCGGCAGCACAGGCAGGAGTTCTCCATCTGCCGAACGAAGAGCCGGACGTCCGCCGCGGTCAGTCTGTTCAGCCGCTTCTTGCCGATCACCGGGCAGATGTGAACCCGGACCATCATTTCGTACCCGTGGTACGTCGCCGGCTTGGCGTTCGGCTTGACCGTCTGCGCGAGCCAGTACGTCAGGAACTTCTCGACCGTCCACCCGGTGGCCTCCGCCGGAATGCCCTGGTCAGAGTTGGACTGGAGTTCGGTCAGCTTGGCGCGGACGATCTCTTCCGACTTGCCGTAGACCGGCCGCCGCTTCATGGTGCTGTCGGGCATCAGAACGTAGGCCGCGCCGACCCACAGGCTGTCCGCCCGCTGGTAGATCGAGCCCTGACCGTTGGCGCGCTTCCTGCGCTCCTTGCGCCGGCCGTTCGACGGACCGGGGGTGTTGCTGGGCATGGGTGTTCTCCTTGCCGAAAGAACGGGAGGGATGCGCACGGGGTCGGGTTGCGCTGCCCGGTTCCGGTGGGGTTCCCGTTCTCTGGCGCTGGGATGGTCTGTCGGGGCGCCGGCCGCGTCCAGGGCGCTTCGCGTCGCTGACGCGATCGGCCTGCGGCCGACCCTGGACACGTCCGACACCCCGACAGCTTCAAGCGCTACCAGAGAACGGGGAAAAATGTGGGGGAGGGCAGGCAGGGGAGCCGCTATGGGTGCGTGACGCTCGCCGCCGCCGGGCCCGCCGAGGGCATGACGACCGCCGGGGCGACTGCCGAATCCCCGGGCACCCGCTGGAAGATCAGGGTCGTTTCGACGTCGCCGAAGTGCTCGGTGAAGAAGGCGTCCGCGGGCAGGGTCGTGAGGATCGCCGTCAGGTCGCCGACGTCCGCGCCCGGGTGAACGGTCAGCGCGAGCGTGCCGTCGTCGAGGGAGCGTGTGGCGACGAACGGGGAGTCACCGTTGCCGGGGGTGCGCCACGCGCCGAAGCCGCCGGACGAGAAGATGGGCATAGGGCTTTGCTCCTGTCGTAGGCAGGGGTGGGGTCTCAGGTCCCGGTTGGGTGTTCCAGCACCCGCCGGGACCGCCTTGCCGAACTTCCGGGCGATCGGGAGGCCCCCGCGCCCATGCGTCGAACCGCCGGCCGTTCACGCTGCTTCTCCGTCGCCGCGTAGCCGGTCGATGTAGGCGAGAACGGCGGTACGGGGAACCCGCCGGGCGCGGCCGATGCGGACGGATTCGAGCCGGCGGCCGCGGATCAGGTCGTACACGGTGCTACGGCCGATACCGAGCAGCGCGGCGGCTTCGTCGACGGTCAGCAGCAACTTGCTCATGGACGCTCTCCACGTGGTCAGGGCGGAAGATCAGGCAGCGTGGGCCGTCGCCGGTGGGCCGGTTGCCGGAACGTCGCCGCCGGTGGCGCGTCGGGCCGCGTCGAGCTGGGTGCGCCAGGCGTGGCGTTGCGCGACGGCCTGCAAGAGGAGGTGCTCGCGGCGCGGTGCGGCCGGATCGCCGGGACGGAGCAGCGTCCACACGGTGCGGGCCGGGTCGGTGTCGGTCGCGGCGGGTCCGGTGCCGGTCTGACCGAGGGTTTCGAGCTGCTGCCGGATGAACGCGATCCGGTCGTGTTTGTGGTCGGTGAGCGTCTTGCCGGACCACTTGCGGCTCACGAGGACCCGCCGGCCGCCGAACCCGAGGGTCTCCCGCCGGTGTGCCTTGCCACGGCAGCGGCCGGGGACGAGGCCCGGTTTCGGGTTCTTCGGTTGGACGCCGTAGCGCAGCCAGTTCGCGCAGGTGGGGGAGCACGGTTCGTGCCGCAGGGCGTCCGCGAGCCGGTCGACGTGGCGTCGCTGGGCGTCGGTGGTGGCCGCGTGGCAGGCGTCGAGGCTCTTCGTCAGGTACTTGGTCAGGTAGCCGATCATCCGGCCGGTGTTCGCCGAGTTCGCGGTGACGCCGTCCGCGCGCAGTTGCGGGCCGAAGCGGACGACGTGGGCCGGTTCGTCGTCCTCGCCGATGGCGTCGAGCGCCTCGTCCCAGGTGGGCAGGGGACGGGCGGTGTCCGGGGCGAGGTAGCCGGCCGCGTCGCCGTCCCAGACCGGTAGGTGGCCGTCGCCGTAGACCGGCCGGTCGCAGGGCGGCCACCAGACCTGGTGGTAGGTCGCCGCCGCCACCTCCCGGAGCAGGATCCGGGGGACGGTGCCGCGGATGGCCGCGTGCAGGTGGGGTGCGAGCCGTCGTTGCGGTTCCAAGGTCGCGAAGTACTGGACGTCCCAGCCGACCGCGCGGCGGAGGTTCTGCCAGAACCGGTCGATCAGCTTCGGGAAGTGGATCGCGTCGCGGGCCGCCCGCCGGTAGTCGTACGAGCCCGGATCGACCGGAGCGCCGTCGCTGTTGACCCGTCCGTAGGTGTCGCAGGTCAGGGTCAGGAACATGGACGGGCGCCAGGTGGTGCCGTCCGCCGCTTCGTAGGTCCGGCCGACCGTGCGCTTCTCCACGGGCAGTCGGGGCAGGTCGGGGGCGTCCTGCCGCCGGCGGGTCGACCGGGCACGGCGAGCACGATCCCGGTCATCCGGAGCGGCTTTCCCGCGCACGCCCAGGGCGTTGAGTTCCTCGTCCACCTGGCCGATGAGTGCGTCGATCTCGGCGACGCCGGCCGGGTCGCTGTCGCGTTCCGCGTCCAGCCGAGCGGTTTCGAGGTCCGCGCGGAATCCGGCGAGGATTTTCGCCTCGTCCGTGGGCGGGTCCGGGTCGGGTAGCGGTTCGTCGTCGAGGTGCCAGCCTGCCTTGCACTGCGCCATCCGCAGTCGCCGAGCCTTCTCGGCGCAGGTCGGGCACTTGCTCGCCAGGGTGGCGCCGCAGGGCACGGGGATGATCTCGGTTTCGCCGGTGTCGAGGTTCGTGCGCCGCATTGGCATCGGCCGCACGCACACCCCGTTTTCGACCGCGACCGCTTCGACGACGTGCCGGGCGAGTGGCATCCGCATCCGGGCCGCCCGCGAACCCGGGCGATCGTCACGATCGTCACGCCCGGCAGGTCCGCCGGGGATCATCAGATCGGGGAGGGGGGCGGTCACGCGGGACGGTCCTCCGAAGCGTCGAGGTCCAGACGGTCAGCGGAAGGTTCGAGGAAGCGGGAGCAGCCGCAGGCCAGCCCGGGGACGATGTCGGCCCGGCACCGTCCCCGCCGGTGGGTGATGCGCAAGTGCCCGCAGGTGGCGCAGATCGGCAGCACCGGCACCGGGGCGGCCAGGTCGGGCGGGTCACCGGCCGGGCCGGTCATGCCACATCCCCCCACCAGGCCCGGTCGACGGCGATGCCGTCGATCACGGTGTCGTCGAGGTAGGGGGCAAGGTCCGGTGTCCACCCGCCGCCGGCCGCGGGTGCGGGCCGGTAGGTCCACACCGTGCGGCTGATCTCGGTGTCGTCGACGAACGAGGCCCGGACCCGGATCGGTTCGGGGTGTCCTTCGTGGAGCACGTAGCCGACCCCGGGCAGCGACACGGGGATCTCCTCCGCACGGGCGCCACGGTCCCGGGCGCCGGAGCCGAGGACGAGATCGGCCTGTTCGGGTTCGGCCATGCGCAGCGCGACCCGGACCGGGAACAGGTCCCGGAACGGAAGCACTTCCTTACGCGGGTCCTGCACCGCCGCCAGGACCACGACCCCGGGCGCCCGGCCCTGGGAGAGCAGGAGCGGCAGGGCCGCGCCGATCCGCTTCTTGATGTCCCGGTCGGTGACATACGCGGTCAGCGAGGCGATCTCGTCGACCACCACCACGATCAGCGGCTCGCCGGCGGTCGGGGTGTGTAGCCGGGTCCGCCCGCGTAGCCGCGCCGCCCGCTCCTGCATGACGGTCACGGCGTCGTCGAGGAGATCCGCGATCGACGCCGCGTCGGTGGTGAACCGGGTGAACAGCGGTTCCCCGAACGCGAGTTCCATTCCGCCTTTGGGATCGCACACCCACAGCTGCACCAGCCCCGCGCGAACGGCCGGACCGAGACCGCGGATGACCGACCAGATCACCGACGCTTTCCCCGCCCCGGTCGCACCCGCGACGAGCAGATGCGTCCCCCGCACTGGCAGCGCCCACAGCGCGCCGTCTTCCTGCCGGCCGACCGGGACCGCCCCGAGCCGCTCGACCAGCGGATCGGACACGGCCCCGTCGTCCTCTTCCCACGTCGGGTCCGAGCTGTGCGGGTCGGACGGGTCGAGGTCGACGGGGCCGACCGGCCGGGTGAGGGTGTCGTGGTGGTGGAAGTGCAGCCGGACGAACCGGTGCGCTTCCGCCTGCACCTGGCAACGCCGGGCCCGGAACACGTGCCGCAACGCTTCGGCCTGCTCCGCCCACTGCTCCGGGGTCTGCCCGGGAAGCAGCTCCACCCGCAGCACGTCCACCGCCCGGGTGGAGCGGATCCCGCGGATACGCGGGAAGTACTCGTCGAAGGTCACCTGATCCGCGTTCGACGTGGGCATGCGGATCGCCAGGTCGGTGTGCACCATCGTCGGGCGCCACCGCCGCCGGTAGACGACCGTCAACCGGATCTGCCCCCACACCCACCGCGCCAGCCAGCCGAACGACCGCGCATGCACCCGGCGCCACACGACCGCAACCACGGCCACGCCGACGAGCAGCGCGACCAGGCCCAGCGGGCCGCACCGACGGACGAACAGCAGCAGGCCGACCGCGATCGGGACGGCGACCCGGTGCCGCCAGCACCAGCGGACCCCGATTACCAGCCCCTTACCCGCCACCGCCAGCAGCAACATCCACAGTGGAACCCGCACCCGGTCGGGCCGGGACGGAATGCTCGGCATCCGCCGATCGCCGTTGATTCTGGACATGACAAATACCACCTGTTTCAGGGCGCACGAAACCACGAGCATGCGAAGGGAAGGAAGGCGAGCCGGAGTCGGCGTTTCCGGTTCCGGGGCCGTTATGTGCGGGTGGAACGGGCCGCGTTTTAGGCGGCGTTTTCCTCGGGCGGGTTACCCGCGCCCTGCTCGGCGAGATGGATGCGCTCGCAGTCGAGAACGTAGGTGTTCACGGCCGCCAGCAGGTTCCGAGCGAACCGAAGGTGATCCGGGGTGACCGCGCCATCGGCCGCGGCGAGGGTCAGCGCCGCCCGGTTGATGTCGAGGGAGAGGATCGGCGGACGGTCGGGGTAGGTGTGGCACAGCACCCGCCAGTCCGTCCCGACGTGGACGCTCAGGTGCGTCGACGACGGCCGGTTCGCCTCGTCGCCGGTCACGCCGCCACCCCGGGCTGCCGGCGCACCGGGCCCACCGGGCGGAGCCGCAACGCCCGCATGGCGTACGCCTGCTTGGGGAACTGGCCGTTCGTGTCCACCCACGGGGTGACCGTCATGCCCTCGAACAGCACCGGCCGGAACGGTGTCCCGGGCAGCGCCTCGGGCAGCACCGGCTGAACCTGGCTGGGGACCTTCACCTTCAGTTCCGCCTGCCGGGCCGCCGGGTCCGGGTCAAGAACCCGCACCGTCCAGATCCGCTCTCCGGTGTTCGGGTCCCGCTCCTGCGGGTCGGCGACACCGGCCTTGGACTTCTCGTAGTCGTTCGCCGCCTCCACCCCGAGAACGAACGCCCCCGCCGGGAACACGTCCTCGAAACGCACGGGAATACGCCGCGGTACCGCCATGGATAGTCGACCTCCGTAGGGTCAGCCCCGCCCCGGGTGAGCCCGGGGCCTGTCGGGCGCCACCTACGATGCACCGCTCGCCGAGCGCTCGCCAAGCTTCTATACGCCTATGGATAACGCCTCGATATAAAAACGCCCCCGGGCTCGTGGCAATCTTCCCGACAGCTCACCGCGGGAACTACTGTTTGACGGGCGACAAGCATTCGGGGGTGCTGATCAACGATGGTGCGCGAGACGACGGCAGGGGAAGACTGGCCGGCTGTCGGCACGGCGATCACCGAGCGGATGCGACGCCGGCGGATGACGCAACAAGGCCTTGCCGCCGCGTCCGGGGTGTCCGTCGCCACGCTGCGGGAGCTACAGCGCGGGACCAGCAGCCGCCGCGCCCAGGACGCGACCCTGACCGCCATCGCCCGCGCGCTGGGATGGCCTGAAGATCATCTGTTGACCGTCCTGCTCGGCGAGAGGCCCGACGAGGTGCCGCTCCGCCCCTTGCCGGTGGATCAGCAGATCCTCGAGGTCCTGCTCCGGATCGAACGCGGTGTCGCCGAGATCGGCGCCCAGCTCCGCCAACCCGCCTACGCCCGCCCCACCGTGGCAGCCGGACATGACAGCGGGCCGGACCCGGCAGCACAGTAGCCACCAGATCCGGCCCGCACCCGAGCCGAACAACGCTCTCAGCCCGGCGGAAACACCCCGTCCAGGTCGGCCCCGGCCCCGTCCGGGGCGTCCGAGCCGGGACGGGTCAGGAACAGCCGGACCGCCGCGACCGCCTCGGTGAACCCCGCGCGGTAGGCGTCCTGCCCCTCAGCGCTCAACCAGCGCGACCGGCCCGGGAGCCCCGACGGCATGTCGAGCGCCGACCCGTTCAACGTCACCAGCCGCCGACGCCCCGCCAGATTCACCCGCGGCCGGTACACGAGGATCACATCCATACCGCCGTGCACCGCGCTCAGCTCCACACCGGCGGGCATCCCCTCCACCGCCCGGTGCAGGTCGACCACGTCCGAGCCCGGTTGGATCGTCAGCGCCCACGCATCCTCGCGCCACGGCAGCATCGCGACCGACGGCCGATACCGACCACCCGTCGTCAGCGAGGACGGCGGCGCGGTCACAGGACTCGACCCCTGTGCCGGCGGACCAGGTGTTCCACCTTTCCGCCGATCATCATCCAGTCACCCTGCCCCGCCGACCGTTCCTCGACGAAGAACCGCAGCGGGGTCACCTGATAGTCCGACCAGCCCCGCTCCACCGCGAACGAATCCGCGTCCGCCGCCGACCGGAACGTGATCACCGTGTCCCGAACCCGGCGGGAACCTCCCGCCTCGAATCGGACCACACCGAACAGCACCGCGTCCGGCGCCGGTGTTCGCCTCGAAAGCGCATCCGTCATGCCGCCTCTCCTCTCGTGCCTGTTCACGGAGGTCAGCCCCGCCGTGGACACGATGACCGCGGAATCGGGGCAGCCGGGACGTACGCTGACGTCATCGAGCGGTTCGGAATAGATATGCGGCTGAATACTCAGCGTGGATAGACTGGCGGACGGTACACGGTCCACCACGCCACACATCCGTTTCTTGGATGGGAGCTGTCATGACCCGACGCCGTCCGCTACCCACCGCACCGACGGGCCTGTGGGACCGCCCCGAGATGGCCCAGGCCCTCTCCGCCCGCGACATGCGGAACGTGCTGATGATCTACCGGAAGTGGACCGGCGCGTCACAGTCGCAGATCGCGGCCATGACCGGCGTGCCGCAGCCGTCCATCAGCATGATTCTCAGCGGCAAGCGGCAGGTCCTCACCATCGAGAACTTCGAGAAGTTCGCCGCGGGACTCGGGATCCCACCCGACCGTCTCGGCCTGGCCGCACCCGAATCCGCCGAACCGGACGCCGAGACGGCACCCGGCACGGGGCCGAACCGGCGCACGGTGCTCGCGGCCAGCACGCTCTGGGCGATCGACGAGGAGCTGGAGGAAGTCACCCGGCGGATGCAGCTCTTCGCCGCGTCCAACGTCGACGACGACGCCCTGTACCAGTTGGACACGAGTATTGAGGTCGTCGGCCGCCGGTACGAGACCAGCGATGCTGCCACCGTCTACCCGGTCGCGTTGAAGCAACGCCGGTGGCTCGCCGAACTCATGACCGGGCACCAGCACCCCGACCAGCGCCGGGAGCTGTACGCGATCGGCGGGAAGCTCTCCGGCCTGCTCGGCTATCTCGCGTTCGATCTCGGAAACGAACTCGTCGCCCGCGCCTACTGCAACGAGGCCATGAGCCTCGCCAAGACCGCCGGACACAACGATCTCGCCGCATGGGTACGCGGGACACAGAGCTTCATCGCCTACTACGGCGGCCGGTACCGCGAGGCCCTCGACCTGGCCCGCGACGGACAGCGCTACGCCCGCGGCGGCCCTGCCAGCATCCGACTCGCCATCAGCGGCGAAGCCCGCACCCTCGGCAAGCTCGGCGACGTCCACGGCGTAGACGAAGCCGTCGGCCGCGCCCTGACCGCCCACGCCAAGATCGAGGACACCGACCCGGTCGGCTACTTCCTCTCCTTCGACCCGTTCACCGCATCCCGCATCGCCGGCAACGCCGCGTCCGCCTACCTCGCCGCTGGCGCCCCTGACCGAGCCCGGGAGTTCACCGACCAGGCGATCCCCATCTTCGCCGCCGCCGGGTCGACCGCCAGCCACGCGCTCACCCTCGTCGATGCCAGCATGACTTACCTCGCCGGACCCAACCCCCAGCCCGACCGCGCCGGAGCCCTGGTCAGTGAAGCCATCGACGTCGGTGCGGACCTTCGATCCGAAGTCGTCGCCCGCCGCGCCCGCGACTTCCTGCTCAGCGTCGCCCAGTGGCGCACCGTCCCCGAGATCGCCCAGGTGCAGGACGCCGTGAAGGCGTGGAGACTGCCTACCGCGTAATCGTGTGGTCCCGGTGACCACTCTCGTTGGTTACGCCGTCTAATCTCGGTGGTCGTGCCGCTCTCCCACGAAGCCCAGGTGGACGCCGAGGACTGGGAAGCCTTCCGCCGCACCGAACGGATGGCCGACCACTGGTGGTGGCGGCCCGGATGGCGCCCGGACCGGCACTACCTGACGTGGTACCTCGTCTTTCACGACCAAGCGCTCACCGACCACGTTGCCGGATTCCAACGCGAGCTCGCCGACCTGGACTACCTCGACCCGGTACCGATCGACGGCCTGCACATGACCGTGCAGGGGGTGGCCTTCGCCGACGAGCTGACCGCCGAGACGGTCGCCGCCATCGGGAAGGCCGCGGACGAGCGGTGCGCCGACATCAAGCCGTTCACCCTCACGGTCGGGCCGATCGCCGCGTACACCGGAGGCGCGTTCCTCCGCACCGCCCCATGGCAGCCGGTCGCCGACCTGCGCGACCAGCTACGAGCGGCGATTGGTGACGTTCTGGGCGCCGATGCCGTGCCCGACGAGCCCGCGCGGTTCAAACCACACATCAGCGTCACCTACTGCAACGCCACCCCACCGGCAGACGAGGTCATCCGCCGACTCTCCGAACTCCGCCAGCACCCGCCGATCAGCCTGCCTGTCAGCAGCATCGACCTCCTCGAACTCCGCCGAGACGGACACGCCTACCACTGGGACATCCGCCACCACGTCGACTTCACCGACTGACGAGCACCACCAGGAGCACACCCCGTGTACCGGAGCCGCGGGAAACAGACCGTGCTTGTTGCCGAAATTCTCGTTTTGAGATCAAGAAGCGGCACGAGCCCGCGCCGCGCGACCGCCTGCGCGCGGCCCTGGCGGGCCGTGCTCGCCGGGCGCGTCGCAACCACAGCCGCACCAACCCACGACCACGAACGGCGGGTTCCCCGTGACGCTCGACTGATCCGGCGGCAGGAGAACAGGCGGTGTCCGATATGCGACCACAGCCGCAGTCGGACAGACTCCGGCAGAATAGACAGAGCTAGGATCGTCTAGCGTAAAGATGCCGTTGTGGGGAGATGCGGGATGAGCGCCGGCCGCCGGCAGCACATGACAGCTCTCGTCTCATGATCGAGGAAAAGGAACGGATCGCGGCGGCGCTCCCCGGCTACGAACTCGGCGTCCGCCTGGGCCGGGGGGCGTTTGGACTGGTCCTGACCGGCCGGCACCGCGAACTCGACCGCGACGTCGCCATCAAGATCCTACCCGTCGAACAGGACGAAACCCCGGAGCGCAGCCGGGCCGAAGCACGCCTGCTGAACCTGCTGGACCATCCGCACATCGTGCGGGTCCACGACGCCATCGCCACCGACGACCTGTATCTGATCGTGATGGAGCTGCTGGCCGGAGGCACCCTCACCCGCCGCCGGGCGGGCATGACCGCCGAGACGGCCTGCGCGGTCGGGCTGGGCGTGGCCGCCGCGCTGTCCTGCGCGCACGCCCGCGGGGTGCTGCACCGCGACATCAAGCCCGCCAACATCCTGTTCGACACCGCCGGCCTACTCAAGGTCACCGACTTTGGGATCGCCAAAATCGTGGAGGGGACAGCTGCCACCGCCAGCACGGTGATCGGCACTCCCCGGTACATGGCCCCCGAACGGTTCCTGGGCGGCCGGCTGGGCCCGGCGACCGACCTGTACGCCCTGGGCGTGCTGCTCTACGAGCTGCTCACCGGCGCCCCGCCGTTCGACCCGGCGCTGTCCGCCCCGGCGCTGATCCACCACCATCTCAGCGTGCTGCCCCCACCCCCGGCAGGAGTCCCCGGG
>NZ_UBIZ01000379.1:0-246 GCF_900465275.1 Parafrankia sp. Ea1.12
AGAACGGGACGGGTGCCTGTGAAAACGGTAGACCAGCACGCATCGGACATTATCGCCGCAATCCACCCCATGTCGCCGCGGCGGACGGCGCTGCGCGAGGCGCACGGCTGCGTGCTCGCGGCGCACGGCTGCGTGCTCGCGGCGCACGTGCGGGCGACGGTGGCCGTCCCGGGCTTCGACAACTCCGCGATGGACGGCTACGCCGCCCGCGCCGCGGACGTCGCCGAGGCCAGCGAGGACAACCCG
>NZ_UBIZ01000175.1:0-20475 GCF_900465275.1 Parafrankia sp. Ea1.12
CAGGCCGTCAAGCACGGACTGAAACGTATGCAGTACCGGCCGGGACTACTCATCGGGTTCCTCACCGAAACCGGACTGACCTGGAAAGATCTCCGATCAACATAACTTCACACGTTAATCTTCAGTACCGATGGGCGGCGGACGCCTTGGCCACGGTCGCCGCCTCGGGCTCGGCGGCCCTGGCGGCGGCGCCCTGTCTGCGGCGCAGCGCGCGATCACCCTGCCACCGCTGCCCCAGGTGCACCGACGCGGGCAGGATGGCGGCGCGCAGCACGACGGCGTCCACGGCGACCCCGATCGCCAGGCCGCACCCGAGCATCTTCAGCGTTCTGGACGGCTGCGCCGCGATCGCGAGGAACACGAACAGCATCACGAAATTCATCGTCAGCACCACATGCCCCAGGTCGGCGTGGCCCCGGCGGACGGCGTCCCGGCCGTCGCGGATCGGGTCGGGCCGGGCGCCGTCCCGGCGCCGGGCGAAGGCCCGGCCGATGCCCCGCAGCGCTCCCCCACGGCCGGTGCCGGTGCCGGAGCCGGCCGGATCGGTGCCGCCGCCCGCACGCAGCCGGGTGAGCAGGACCAGGTTCATCCCCGGGGCCAGCCCGAAGACCGCGAGCATGATCGGCACGAGCACGAACGGCTCGGCGGGGCTGGTCATGACGCCGAGGCGGCGCGCGATCTCCTCGTCCTGGAAGAACACGCGCAGCATGCCGGCGGAGGCCAGCACGCTCAGCACGGCGGCCGCGCCGAGCACGGAGGCGAGCGGTATCGACCCGGCGACCGCGAACGTCACGAGGCCTATGGTGAGCAGCACGACGGCCAGGAACAGCGGCAGGGTCGAGCGGAAGCTGCTCGCAGCGTCGTCGAACATCGCGGTGGGCCCGCCGACGGCGGCGTTGGTGACACTGCCGCGCAGCGCCGTGGGCAGCACGTCATCGCGCATCCGTCGCACCAGGTCGCTGGCCTGCGGGCTGCGCGGAGCGGCGGCGGGCAGCACGCGCACGATGGCCGGCCCGAGGCGGGGGTCGTCCAGTGACACCGCGGCGGTGCGCACGCCCGGGGTCGCGCGCAGCACCGCGGCGACCTCCCCGGGCTGGACGATCCGTCCCCCGCCCGGCACGCTCCTGGGGTCACCGCGGTCGACGGCCACCAGGATCGGGCCGTTCAGACCGGGAAAGAAGCCCTCGCTGATCAGGTCGTAGGCGCGCCGGGTGGTCATCGAGGTCGGGTCGGTGCCCGCGTCGCCACCGCCGAGGCGAAGCCCGTCGGTCTGGTTGGCCAGCGACATCAGCAGGACCCCGGCCGCGACGACGACCAGCGCCGGGTACCGGCCGACCTGCGCGGCCCACCAGGAGCGCACACCGGGCCGCCGCGCCAGGCCGGCACCGGCCATCGCCAGGTAGTGCCGTTCGGCCCAGCCGAGCAGCCGCACCCCGCCGGCGGCGACCAGCGCCGGCAGCAGGGTGAGGACGACCAGGACGGCCAGCGCGGCGGCCCCCGACGCGGCGAGTGCCAGGCCACCGAACCCGCTCAGCCCGAGCGCGGCGACCGCGAGCAGGGCGAGGCTCACGCCCAGGCCACCGACGGCCACCGCCGCGCCCGTGGACGTCGTCGCCGACGCGGCGGCCTGCAGCCGGTTCTGCCCGCTCAGCAGGGCCGACTGGGCCCGGTGCACGACCACCACCGCGCTGCCCAGGCACGTCCCGAACGCCAGGACCGCGGCAGTGACGGGAGCGAACGGCGGCAGCTGGGTGGTGTGCGACAGGCGCGCGGTGACGGCGACCGCCAGCAGGGTGCAGACCGCCGCCGGCAGCAGGCACACCAGCATGCCCAGTCGGGACCGCAGCGTGACGCCGAGCAGGACGAGCGCGGCGAACGCGGCGACGACGAGCGGGGCCAACGAGAGCTGCGCTGACCCGATCATGGTGGCCCCCGACCCGGACGCCTCGACCTGCAACTCCGGGCCGTCGTAGGCACGGGAGGCCTCGATGACCCGGTGCACGTCGTCGAGGTCGGGCTCGAGCGCGCCGCCGTCCATCAGGACGGAGATCAGCGCGGTGCGCCGGTCGGCGCTGATCGGATCCACTCCCGCGGTGGCGGCGCCCAGCGGCCCCGCCGGGTCGGCGACGAACGTGACGCCGGGCAGCCGGCCGACCTCCGCGACCAGGGCGGTGATCCGGTCGCGGGCGCGGCCGCCGTCAACTGTGCCGCGGCGGGCCCGGACGACGATCGTCTCGACGTCGGGGAGATGCCGGCCGGGTGAGGCCCGCGCGACACCATCCATTGCCCTCGCGGATTCCGAACCGGCGGGGGCGACTTCCTGGGTGTACCGGGCGCCCCCGTCCCGGATGTAGTGGACGGCGGGAACGAGGGCGACCAACCAGGCCGCCAGGACGAGCCATCGGTAGCGGGCACAGCAACGCGCGAGAAGTCCCACGAACCCGGCGAGCTTCTCGGGCCTGTCGGTCATTTGAACACCCTAGAACGGCAGATAATCGACCAATCCGCCGTTAGTGGGGTCGTCCACAATAATCCGGACACTCATCTTTTCCGGCGCACAGACCACCGAGACACCGGGCGCCGCCCGAAACACCGATAAACAAGACGAAAGTGTAATCCTGGCGGCCGGTGGCGGGGGAGAGATCGTCCCGGGCGCGTAACCATGCGCCTCGCCGGTGGCTGGGCGGCGTGATGCTGTGGCGTCGCTCGCCCGTGAGAAGGCCCACCCGGCACCGCCGACGCCCGGCGCGACGCCGGCGGGTGCCATCGCGATGATGGAGCCGGGCCACCCGGTCCCGTGGCGCCAGGCCACGGGCGTGCGGGCAGCCACGGGGACGGAGGCAGTGCGGTGGAGACGACAGCGCCGTCCGGGCGCCAGCTCGAGCTGGTCCACGGCGAGAGCCGCGCGGTGGTCACCGAGGTCGGCGGCGGCCTGCGCGACTACCGGGTCGGCGCCGTCACGGTGCTCGACGGCTACGGCCCCGGGGAGATGGCCGGCCGCGGCCGGGGGCAGCTCCTGCTGCCGTGGCCGAACCGGGTCGCCGCCGGCCGCTACACCTTCCGCGGGACGAGCCACCAGCTCCCGGTGAACGAGGTGGCGCTGGGCAACGCCAGCCACGGCCTGACCCGCTGGCTCGGCTGGGAGCTCGAACGCCTGGACGCGGGCGCGGCGCGGGCCCAGGTCGTACTGCGCGCCCAGTCGGGGTACCCGTTCACCGTCGCCTTCTCCGCCCTGTACCGGCTGGACGGCGACGGGCTGACCGTCTCACTCACCGCGACGAACCTGGGCGACACCGCGGCGCCGGTAGGCATGGGCGCCCACCCGTACTTCGTCCTCGCCGGCGCGGACGGATCACCCGCACCGGCCGACGACATGACGGTCACGGTGCCCGCGGCGACCCGCCTGCTGACCGACGAGCGCCTCATTCCCGTCGGCGCCGAGGAGGTCACCGGCGGGCCGTTCGACCTGCGCGACCCCCGCCCGCTGGGCGGGCTGGTCCTCGACACCTGCTTCACCGGTCTCGAGCGGGCGGCGGACGGCCGGGCCCGCGTTACGCTCACCGCGGCCGGCGGCAGCCTGACGATCTGGCAGGACGCCGCCTGGCCCTTCGTCCAACTGTTCACCGGTGACACCTTTACCCCCGGCGAGCGGCGGCGCAGCATCGCCGTCGAGCCGATGACCTGCCCGGCGAATGCCTTCAACAGCGGTAACGGGCTGCGCGTGCTCGAGCCGGGCGAGTCGTTCGGCGGCTCCTGGGGGGTGTGCCCCAAGCTTCGCTGAGCACGGCGTGGTACGTGGGCGTCGGCGTCGTCAGCAACAACCCGCAAGATCATCTGACGCCTTGCCCGACCGGTCTTCGACGGTGTACCACTCGGCCTGTCGGCTGGAAGATTCCAGCCGACAGGCCGAGTGGTACTGCTCACCGCCTGAACGACTGGCCGTACGTGCAAGCGACTTTCGGATCAGCCGAACAGGAAGAGCCGCCTAAATGAACCAGGCGAGGAAATCGATGGCGCACTGAACCAGACCCAGAAGCATTGAGTCCTCCTTTGCGTGTCGCGTTATTCGGTAGTGAAAATATTTTCGCGAAACGCCGCGACTGTCACGCTTTCGGTCATAGTGTTTTTGGTTGCCATCTATAAGGGTCTCGCCGACCAGCTCAACGGCTGCGAAGCACCGGCCTTGGCAGATGTGCCACTAGACGATCAAGTCCGATGTCTTCAGTGATCGAATGCGACCAGCGACCGCATGATCGGCGCGCCGGTCTTGTGGTTACGCCAGATCGCGGCGGCCATTGCGAGGATGCGCTGGGCGACGCGGACGGCGACGCCCTCGAAGGTGCGGCCGCCGTGCTGCTCCAGGTCCAACTGGCCCTTCATCGTGTCGTTCACCGACTCGATCAGCTGCCGCACCGACTTGAGCAGTCCCTCGCCCTTGCGCTTCCTCTCCCGCTTGAACGACGGGCGCAACAGGGTGATGCCGCGCAGGGCGAGGTCGTTCTCGAACTCCTTGGAGGCGAAGCCCTTGTCGGAGATGAGCAACAGCCGCGGCCGGTCGGCCACGAGGCCGGCATCGATGTCGAGCATGGCCTGGAGCACCTCGCGCTCGTCGAGTTTCGGGTTGGCCAGGGCCCACAGGATCGGCATCCCGGTCGGCGCACAGACCAGGTACAGGCGCAGGCCCCAGAAGAACCGCGAGTGGGAGGCGCAGTATCCGTATCCGGCCCACCCGGCAAGGTCCGACCGCTTCACCGTCGGCCGCGACATGCCGCACGGCACCGGCGTGGAGTCGACGATCCAGTGATTGTCGAACCAGAAGTCCGTGTCCGCAGCCAGCATCCGTATCGCCTTCTTGACCAGCGGCAACGCCGCCTTGAGGCGCTTGTTGTACCCGGACTGCTGCGGCAGATACGGAAACATCGAGGACATGTGCGAGTTCGCGTAGCGCAGCCAGCGCGTCTCGGAACCGAAGCCCAGCAGAGCCTGAGCGACCGCGAGCGTGACCAGCTCCGCATCAGTCAACTGCGGTGGCCTGCCCATCCATCGGCCTGTCGCCAGTTCGTCGTCGATCTTCACATACAGTGCGGTCAGCAGGGTGTCCAGGTTGTTCGTCACACAACGATCTTGGTCACCCTCTTCACGTTCCTGGACACTCCGGTCCCGCCCGCCGGCGGGCGGCGCGATGGCTGGGGGCCGTGCTCCAAGCCGACGCCCTCGCCAACGCATAGGCACGTTGTCAGCCGAGGTCAGAGGCCCGGCCGGGGAAGAAGTCGGCGCTTTGGACGTACTCCATCGCCTTGGTGAACTCCGGGTCGCTGAGGGGGTGTTCCATCTCCTGCGGGCTCAGATCCTCCACACGGGTCTGGATCCAGTACAGGTTGCCCAGCGGATCACGCACCCGCCCGACCCGGTCACCGAAGAACAGATGGGTGACCTCGGTGACCGAGGTGCCGCCAGCCGCAACGGCCTGACGGTGCACGGCGTCGGCGTCCTCGACGTAGAGGCGGAGGAAGCCGGGGGTCGGCGGCCACTCCGGCCGCGCGTCGAACAACATCACCACCGAGTCGCCGATTCGGACCTCCGCATGCTCGACGCTTCCGTCCTCACCGGTGAGACAAGCGAGCTCCTCCGCGTCGAAGGCCCTCTTCATGTAGGCGATGAGCTGCACCGTGTCGCGAGAGATGATCCACGGCGTCACGGTGGTGTAGCCCTGGGGAACCGGCTTGACGGACATCTGACTGCCTCCTGGAGCGCGAACCACAACTTGCTGAAGACGCTAACCGCGATATAGGTCAGTTTCTGTCCTATACGGGCGCCAATGGCATCGTGACCAAGGCGCGCTGAGGCGGAACCCTGCGAGACGGGTCAGTCAGACATAGGACTTGATCGTCTAGCGGGCGAGCAGCAGGTCGAACTGGGCCTGCGCGGCCTCGGGCGAGTCGCGCAGCAGCCGGACGAAGCGGCGGACGGCCTCGACGCCCTCGGCCGCGTAACGCTCCTCCAGCACGTCGGCCCCGCGGTACGGCCAGGACCGCAGCGAGCCCGACCGGATGTAGCGGGCGCACTCGTCCCACATCCGCGGGTCACGGCGGTAGAAGTGCCGCTGCGTCCACGCTGCCAGGGCCTCGTTCAGCCGGGAGGCCGCCGTCCACGCGGGTGTGCCGGCCGCACCGGCCCGGGCACCGTGGTCGTCCAGGCCGGTGGCGATCGCCGCGTGGGCGTGCTCGTGCACCAGCGCCATCTCGCAGAACGCGGCGGCCCGGTCCCAGGTCGGCTCGTCCACGACCGCGTCGCCACGCAGCGAGGCCGCGATCCGGCCGAAGGCACCGGCCCCCATGAGCACGGCCGGCGCGGACGTCGGCACGAGCATGCCGGAGCGCCCGAACCGCCCCGCCCCGCCGGTATGCCGGAAGACACCGAAGGCGGGCGCGCCGGAGCGCAGGTAGTCGGAGACGACCCGCTCCCGGGTGTCGACCAGCAGCCGGAGATCCTCCAGCGCGGCGACGAGCCGGGCCCGGAATGCGTGGTCGACCGGCGGGTCGACGACCACGCCGCCCACCGAACGCTCGATCGCCCCCGCGGCGCGCGGCCCCAGCTCGGCGACCAGCCTGGCGCGTACCTCGGGGTCGATGCGATTACGCGAGCTCGCCCGGATGTGCCGGTCGACGTAGCGGGTGACCAGCTCGCAGTACAGACCGGCGAAGCTGGGGAAGTCCTCGGCGCAACGCTGGCGCCAGATCAGGGGCGGCTCGGGGCCGTCGCTGAGGTCCGTGGGCTGCCCCGCCAGGTAGCGGCGGGCGTTACGGACGAAGCCACCCGCCGCCTCCCGCCGAACGTGCTCAAGGTCGGTGCCGGGCCCGACGTCCAACACGTGGGAGTGGAAGATCAGCAGAAGCTCGCGGACGCGGCCGGTCACCGCCTCGTCCTCGACGTCGAGCACGCCGGGCAGGATGTCACCGGTGTTCTCGTCCGCGAGGTGCCTTGCGTCCGGCTCGCAGTTGCGGCGCAGGCTGGTGACCGTCGTGTCGTCTGTGACGTAGGTCGGCGGCGGGTAGTAGCGCAGGCCGGTGAGATCCTCCAGGAACGGCACGACCGTGCGCAGCGACTCCCCGATCCGTTCGACGTTGCCGCCCGACAGCGCCGGGACGAGCGAGAAGACCGGGAAGGTGACGTCCACCCACCGCGGCACCGTGCCCGCGTCGCGCCGATCGGCCGCCTCGCCGCCGGGACCGCTCGCGTGGCCCGGGCCGCTCGGGCCGCTCGGGCCGCCCGAGCCGCTCGGGCCCTGCGGACCGCCGGACGCGGTCGGGCCCGGCGGGACGGGAGCGGCGTCCGCGGCGGCGCCGGCACGGGCACCCGCGGCGCCAGGGCCCGTGCCTGCGCTCGCCCGGGCGAGGTTCGCGAGGCGGTCCAGCGCGGTGGACCAGCGATCGACCTGCCGGAACGGGAGATCCACGAGCGGCAGCGGCGGCTCGGGTACCGGCCGGGACCACTGGAACGGGAAGACGAACGCGCCCTCCGGTCGGCGGTTCGCGGCGACCTCCAACGCCCGGCGCCATTCCTTCTCCACGTAGTCCGCCGCCGCGGAGGCCGGGGACCAGAAGAGCGCGAAAAGGTCGGCGCGCTCGATCGCCACCTCGAGTTCGGGTTTCCACTCCCGGGCCCCGTCGACGTCGAGGACGTCCATGAACAGGGTGATGCCCAGCGCCCGGTAGATCTCCCGGAATCGGCGGGCGATGTCGATGTCGGCCCACGCGTAGGAACCGTAGATCTCGCGGAACATCGGCGCCGAGCCTGTCACCGTCACCGGCGTTGTCGACGGGTCCGCGGCGGTGGAGACGGCGAGATCCAGCGGAATCCGCGCGACGGGAAGGCCGTCGAGGCTGATCTGGACATGCCCGTGACAGCGCTCATCGCCGCCGTCGCCCGGCGCGTGGATGACCTCGAACGAGGCCGTCTCCGGCTCCGGCCCCCATACGACGGGAATCCGCGGTGGCCGGAAACGCAGATGGGGAACCGCGGGGGTGATTTCGAGCTCGGTCCCGGCCGGAATCGATCCGGGCGCCGCGGACACCCCGACGGTGACCGGCCGCCACCCGAGCGCGGAGGCGGCCGCGGGATGACGCGCGGTGAACCGCACCGCCGACGGCTCGGCCGGAACGACCGGCGGAACCGGCTCGCCCGGCGCCACCGGGACGGGCGCCGTCGGCTCGGCCGCAGCGGTTCCGGCCGCCGCGGCGCCAGCCGCTGCCGTACCGGAGGCCGCGGTGGAGGCGGGCCGCGCACCGGGCTCCGCCGCCGCCGGATCGGCGGGCACGACCGACTCCGCCGCCACGGTGGGCTCCGCCGTCACTACCGGCTCCGCGGGCGCGGTGGGCGCGACTGGTCGTGGGCGGCCGAAGGTGTTCCGGCGCCGGGTGGCCGGCCGGCCGGACTCCGCCTCGGCCTGCCGGAGCTGCCACGCGGCGCGCCGGCCGGCGGCGGCGACGGCGCTCGCCAGGCCGCCCTCGCCCATCGCGGCCTCCCAGGCGCCTCCGGTGACACCGACGATCGCACCGGCCATCTCGCTCACCCTCCGCGATGGGTCGAGCACGACGACGTCGACCGTGATGCGGGCACGCGCGCAGTCGTAGGCGGCCTGGAGCAGGTCCCCTGGTGCCGTGAGGTCGTCGGTGACCAGCAGCAGGCGGACGAACAGCGGCTTCTCGGTCAGCTCGGCGACGTGTAGCCGGGCCCGTTCCAGCGCGGCGGCGAGATCGGTGGCACCGGTCGGGGCCGCAGTGCGCAGCGTGCGCTCGAAGGCTGCCCGCTCGCCGGCCAAACCCTGGTAGACCACGTCGGCGGAGTCGACGAATCCGACCAGGACGGTCGGCATGTCCGGCGGCAGGGTGGCCAGCGTGTTCGCGACGCTCTCCACCGCGACATCGAGCTTGCGCCGGCCGACCACTCCGTGCTGATCGGAGCCTGGTCGCTCGCCACCATGCTTACCGGAAACTGAATTTTCGGGAACAGCCTGGTCAGGGCCCTGATCGGGGGTAGCTGAGCCGGCTGGAGAGCGCCCGTGGCGACGTCCGGCGAGGTGCGGGAAAGTCCGTGGGCCGGCGCCGCGCCGCGCACTTCCGCGGCGGCCGAACAGTGGCCGGGCGGAATCGACGGCGAACGGCTCGGTCATGGACGCCGAATGGTCTAGCAGAACAATCCACACCGCGCCGACTCCCCCCTGACCGACGGCAACCGGAACGGGACCTCGGGTATGTGGATCAGCGTACGCGAGCGGTGCGACGGCGGCGGTTACGGGCTGTCGGCCGTAACCGAAACTGTCGCTCCGTCTCCGGCCGTCAATCGTTACGGGCCACCGGCCGTCAGCGGGGTTTCTTCGCGCGGCTCGGCTGCACGCGCCGCGGCTCACCCGCCATCTTCGGGTGGTCGGGCGGATAGGGCATGTCCTCGAGGCCGTGCTCGCGCAGGTCGCGCTCCCACCGCTCGAGCAGCGGCGTGAGATCGTGCGCCGTCTCGTCGATGCCCGCCCAGAGGTCACCGAGGCGCGCGAAGCGCTCGGGCACCGTGCGGACGGTGAAGTCACGCGGCTCGGCGTCGGCGAGCTCGTCCCAGCCGAGCGGGGTGGAGACCGGTGCCCAGGCACGCGCCCGCGCCGAGTAGGCCGAGGCGATCGTGCGGTCGCGGGCATTTTGATTGAAGTCGACGAACACCTTCTCGCCGCGCTGCTCCTTCCACCAGGCGGTGGTCACCAGGTCGGGTCGGCGTCGCTCCAGCTCCCGGGCGAGCGCGATGGCCGCCTGGCGCACCTCGGTGAACGTCCACCGTGGCTGGAGCCGGACGTACACGTGCACGCCACGGCCACCGCTCGTCTTGGGCCAGCCCACCCAGCCCAGTTCGTCGAGCAGCGCGTGGGTCTCGGTGGCGACGGTCACCGCGTCGGCGAAGTCGGTGCCCGGCTGCGGGTCCAGGTCGATGCGCAGCTCGTCGGGATGGTCGACGTCGCCGCGCCGCACCGGCCACGGGTGGAACGTGATGGTGCCCAGGTTCGCCGCCCAGGCCACGACAGCCGGTTCGGTCACGCAGATCTCGTCGGCCGTGCGCCCGCTGGGGAACGTGATCCGCGCCGTTTCCACATAGGACGGCGCGTTCTTCGGGACGCGCTTCTGGTAGAACGCGTCGCCCGGTGCCCCGTCGCGCTGGGTGAGCTGGGCGCCCTCGACCACGCCGCCGGGCCACCGCTCCAGCGTCGTCGGCCGCAGGTGCAGGGCCCGGACAAGCCCGTCGGCGACCGCAATGTAGTAGCGGACAAGTTCGATCTTGGTGACGCCGGCCTCGGGGAAGTACACCCGGTCGGGATTCGTCACCCGCACCGACTGGTCACCGACCACCAGCTCGACCGGCTCACCGTGCCTGGACACCACCATGGGGGGACGGTAACCCCGAGGTCCGACGAGACACGGCCTGGCGGACCGCAATCCGCGGAGACGGTCGCGGCCGGCGGTGGCGGCGCAGTGGCAGGCGGTGGCGGTGGCGGCGGCGGCGCCTCGGGCGAGGCCGGGCCGCACCCGCCGACCTGTGCGCCCGGCGGAGATGTCCCGGCTCTGGCTGCCCCGGCCCGATCGTCCGCCGTGCTCCGCCGGCCGCACCGGCCGCGACGATACGGGCGACCTCCGCCGCCAGCCGGGAACCGGGCTGGAGGTCGCTGACAGCACGGGACAGCGCGGCGAGCCCGCCCGGCTCCTCTGCGAGCTCGTCCACAAGCGCGATGAACCACAGGCGCGTCATGTCGTACTCGACGAGGTGCAGCCGGCGGCCCGGACCAAGGCGCCGAGCGATCCTGTCCCGCAGCAGGCGCCGCGCGGACGTCCCGGCAAAGCCGGGCGCCGCGTCGAGGACGTCCACCAGAGTGCCGCGGAACGAACAGCTGAGGTCGGCCGGAGCGGTCGTCCCCTCCGGCGGCTGCGTGCTCAATGTGCGTTCTTCACCGAAGGGCACTCCCGCCAAGGGCATCGGACGACCCCCGTTCTGAAGGGCGCTGGTTTCCGAACGGGCCGTCGGTACCGGCGAATGGTTTGCGTGTCCGCCGGAGACAGTTGATAAAGCAACGTGCGACGGGAGCCGAGCACGGGGCCGGTCAGGGTATCGACCACAGCCGCACGGTGGCGTCCGTGCTCGCGCTGGCCAGCACGGCGCTGTCCGGGGAGAACCGCACGGACAGGACCCAGTCGGCGTGCCCGGTGAGTGGCCCGCCCCGGGACCGGACGTCGGAGAGGTCGGCGACGTCCCACAGCCGGACGGTGTTGTCGTGGCTGCCGCTGGCCAGCGTGTGGCCATCGGGTGCGAACGACAGGGACCACACGCGGCTCTTGTGCCCCGCCAGGTCCCTGCCGACGGGGCGCGGGTCGCTGGGGATCGCGAGATCCCACAGACGGATCACGCCGTCGGCACCACCCAGGGCGAGCACCCGGCCGCGCGGGGAGAAGGCCGCCGCGGCCGTCCTGCTGGGCCCGACCAGCCCCCGCTCCAACCTGCGCGGGGCGGCGCGGCCGTCCAGCTGCCAGAGCACGACGGTGCTGTCGTCTCCGGCGGCGGCCAGGACGAGCCCGTCCCGGGAGAACACCACGGATGAGACGTAGCCGCGGTGGCCGGTGAGCGACCCGAGCGGCTTCGGCGCCGTGCGGTCGGCCACGTCCCACAGGCGCACCGTGCTGTCCTCGCCCCCGCTGGCGAGCGTCTTCCCGTCCGGCGAGAACGCGACCGACCACGCGTTCCCGACATGACCGGTCAGCGGCGTGCCGGGCGCGGATTTCGGATCGTGGCCGGTCACGTCCCACAGCCAGACGGTCCCGTTCCAGTCGCTGCCGGCCAGAGTCCGGCCGTCCGGGGAGAACGCCAGCGAGGTGACCCCGTCCTCCGGTCCGGGGAGCGGGCGGCCGAGACGCTCAGGAGCGGCTCGGTCCCGCAGGTCCCAGAGCCACACCTCGCCCTTCTTGTCACTGCTGGCCATGATCTGCCCATCCGGGGAGAACACCGCCGACAGCGCCCAGTCCGTGTGCCCGCTCAGCGGGTGGCCGAGCAGCCGGGCACCGTCCGGGCGGCCCAGGACGACGGCGAGCCCGGTGCCGACCGCTCCGAGCAGAACCACCAGGACGGCGGCCGTCACGATGAGCCGCCGGCCAGGCGAACGGCGTGCGCCACGCCGGGCTCGCCCGCGCGAGCCGGCTTCCGGTTCGGCCGGGTCGCGGCCCGCCCCGCTCGGGGTGTTCCCGTCCGCCGGCGCCTTCCCGGGCGCACGGTCGTCGGGTGCGGGATCCGCTCGTTTCCCCTCCGGCACCTTCCCCGGCGGCTGGGGCGGTGTCCCGGGTTCCACCGGCAGCGGCGTCACGTGAATCCCGCCCGCGTGCCGCGTCCTGGACGGTGCCATGCCGGTGGCGGCCATCAGGTCGTGGTCGACGTGCACGGGCACGCCCGACCGTGGGATCCAGTTCGGTCCGAACGCCTCGGTGGCGGCTCGGGAGAGGTCGAAGGCGAAGGCGTACGCCGACGAGGGACGGTCCCCCGGGTCGCGGGCCAGTGCGCCCGCCACCACCGTCGCGACTGGATCGGGGATCCCCGATCCCAGTGACAGGCCGACCTGGGACGGGCCGTCCGAGCCCTGGCACGGAATGGACGCGGAGTCGGCGGGGGCCACACCCGTCAACAGCTCGAAGAGCACCACGCCAAGGGCGTAGATGTCTGTCGCGCGCTGCAGCTGGCCACCCGCGAACTGCTCGGGGGCCATGTAGAGCGGGGTCCCGACGACCGTGCTCGCCGCCGGACCGGACCCGGCGACGACCTTCGCGATGCCGAAGTCCGCCACCTTCAACCGGCCGGCCGTGTCGAAGAGGATGTTGTCCGGCTTGATGTCGCGGTGCAGCACGTCGTGGTCGTGCACGCAGCGCAGCGCCTGCGCGACGGCAAGGCCGACCGCGCAGGCGGTCAGCGGCGTCATGCCGGCCCGGCGCCGGGTGAGCGTGCCGCCGCTGAGCATCTCCATGACGAGCAGGCTGAGCTCGCCCGCCTCGACATAGTCGTAGACCCGGACGACATGGGGATGGTCGAGGCCGGCGAGGATCCGCGCCTCGTCCGCGAAGCTGCGCCTGCCCGGCGCCCGCATCACCACCTTGACGGCGACATCGCGCTGCAACCCTCGATGCCAGCCCGCCAGGACGAAACCGGAGGCGCCCGCGCCCAGCAGGTCACCGAGGGTGTAGCCCGGCAGCGCCGCGGCAAGCTTGGCCCGGTCGTACATCATCACCACCGGGTCCGGTCGCGGATCGGTCCGAGGACCCCTGCACTATCCCCATAAATGCTGCAGATCTCCCCCACGACGCGTCATCCTAGAGCCCTCCGGTCAGGCGCTCCGAAAGGCCCCACGATCTCCCTGCCCATCGCGTCCTCCTCCGCTGCTCCGCGTTGCAACATTCCCTTCTCTCCGCCCTTTGACGCGATGCTTTCCGACCCGCGACCGGTCCGTCGCAGCCGTACCAAGCCGGTTGCCTTCGCCTGCATAGCTGCCGGAATCGCGGAGGGTCACCGCAGGCCGGATCGATCGCGGCCGTGCCGCATTCTCTGGGTCTCTCCGCAGGCCTGGAAATTCGGAGATCTGCCTCTTGGGCAGCACACAATCCGAATCCTGCGGAACCCGTCGTCCTTGGGGCCGACGGTTCTCGTCGGAGCCGTCACTCTGGGATGAGCGGTTGCTACGACGGAAGGTGGCCGCGGGCATCCCCGTCCGCGAAGTCATCCAGTGCCCGGATGATCTCCTTGCCCAGCGACTCGCTGCCGGTGTGGCCCGAATCCGTCACGGGGATGAGACGGGCTCCCGGCCAGGCACGCGCGAGTTCCCAGGCGGTCGCGAAGGGGCTGCCCAGATCCTGGCGACCGTGGATGAGCACGCCCGGGATGCCGGCCAGCCGTCCCGCCTCGCGCAGCAGGATTCCCTCCTCCAGCCAGGCGCCGTGCGCGAAGTAGTGCGCGCAGATGCGTACGAGGGCGAGCCGGGCCGCGGGCGCCCGGTCGCTGTAGACGTTCCTCCGCCCGTTCGGCTCCAGCGAGATCACCGCGTCCTCCCAGGCGCACCACTCGCGCGCGGTGAAAGCCCTGGCCTCGGGATCCGGGTGTTCCATCAGCCGGGCGCACGCGGCCGCCAGGTCGCGCCCGCGCGTCACGGCGAGCGCCGGATCGAGCTGCGCCGAACCAGGGTGCGCGGCCCTGGACGGAGCCATCGCGGCGCGGAACCGCTCCCACTCCTGCGGCAGAAACCGCGCCACGCCGCCGTACAGCCAGTCGATCTCCGCCCGCCGCGTGGTGGTCACGCCCGCGATGACGATCCCGGACACCCGCTCGGGGTGCCGCTCGGCGTAGGCGAGGATCAGCGTCGACCCCCAGGAGGCCCCGTAAAGCGACCACCGGTCGACGCCGAGGTGCCGCCGGAGCAGTTCCATGTCGGAGATCAGGTGGTCGGTGGTGTTGTGCCGCAGGTCGGTCGCCGGGTCCGCCGCGTGCGGCGTGCTGCGCCCGCAGCCGCGCTGGTCGAACAGGATGATCCGGTACCGGGCCGGGTCGAAGTAACGGCGCGAGCCCGCGGAGCACCCGGAGCCCGGTCCCCCGTGGACGACGAGGACCGGCCGGCCCGACGGGTTCCCGCAGGTCTCCCAGTAGATCTGGTTCGGATCAACGCCCTCGCCGCCGCCGACAGACAGCAGGCCGTGCGCATACGGCTCGATCGGGGGGTAGAGAGGGCTCACACCACCATGATCGCATTCGCAGTTCGAGCGGACTGAAACGAGTTGTCATGCAAGCCAGGTCCCGCGGCCCGGCGATGCGTGGCGGCGGAGGGTCAGCAGCCGGTGCCGGCCTCCAGGCGGCTCCGGCGAAGGGGCAGGGTCCGCTCCCCGTCCACGGCAAGGCTCGCAGGTGTCACGGGAATCGCTGGGACCGCTGGAATCGCGGTGGGCCGTCCGGCGGAGCCGAACTTCCCGTTGAAGATCTTCCGGAGGAGAGGGGACCGGCGGATGGCGAAATGGTGCGTCGCCAGCGTCACGCCGAACGTCAGCGCCGTGGCGAGGAGCATCTGCGGGGCGCGCAGGCCCGGGTCGAAGGAGAGGACCGTCGCGAAGACGTAGATCCAGAAGAAGTGGAGGAGATAGACCGTGTAGGAGGCGTCCGCGAGATAGCGGACGGCCGGTACGGGCCCGGGGACGAGCCGCGCGGCGAGCGCGAAGAGCGTCGCGATGAGCGGGATCGAGAACAGGGTCTCGGTCAGCACCAGGCCGGTTCCCGCCGAAAGCCCGGGGACCCATTCCTGCTTCGAGGCGAGAAGGGCGAGACCGGTGACCGCGAGGAAAACCGGCGCCGGCCGCTGGAAGAACGGGACCAGCTGGTCACGGCCCTGGTGGAGGAGCACTCCGAGGAGGTAGAAGGGCAGGAACTCCAGCGTGTGCTCGACGAGCACGGCGTGGGTCCCGGTGCCGATGACCGGTTCGAGCACGATGCGGTGGGCACCGCGGATGACCACGGTCGTACCCACCACGAACAGTGTGATCGCGGCCATGGCCCGCAGCCGGCCGGCGGTGACGCGCCGGTACGCGCCCGTGCCGACCAGTCGCGACAGTGCCGCCACCGCGGCGGGGCTCAGCAACGCGTAAGCGATCAGCGCGAAAAGGAACCACAGGTGCAGGTACCAGCTCAGGTCACCCCCCTGCGAGGGGAGCGTGTTCCCGAGCACGAAGTCAAGGAACGACACGTTCGGGTCGTTGTGGAAGTTGTACGTCAGCCACAGGGTGGGCGGATTCACCAGCACAAGCGTGAACACCAGCGGTGTGCCCACCGAGGCGAGCCTGCGGCGCACCCCTGCTCTCGCCCCGTGTTTTCCCAGCACCATCGCGGCCAGGAATCCGGAGATGACGAAGAAGCCCTCCATCCGGAAGAGGCTGGAGGCGTAACCGATTCCGTCGAAGACGGGGTCCTCTCCGAGCGTCGACGCGTGGACGAAGACTCCCACCAACATGAACACGCCGCGCAGTGCGTCCAGGTGGTGGTAGTACACGCTCGGCCCGGACGGCCCGCCCCGCTCCCGCACGGTTCCTCCCCCGGCCGGGGCTGCGACGCACTCCGCATAGGCGTCCATCATTGCCCCCGGCGGAACAAATAGTACTTTCAGGACGAAAGACCCGTAAGCGTCAACTAACGCTTTCGTGCCGACCTGGCGTTCCGGGCTCCCTGTTCGTCCGCCGGTGGCCCGACGGCCGCTGCCACCTGCGCGGTCGCGCCTGGGCCGGGCGGATCACGCCGATCGCGTCCGGCACGGAGCCGGGTGACCTTCCGCCCGCGGCGGCCTGACCTTCGGACGTCGGCGGCCCGACTCACGCACGCTGTGATCCCCACGGGTTGACCGGCAGTCTCATGCCATGCGTGTGGCGACGACCGGCAGCGCGGTCCCCGTGGGCGCCGGGCAGGGTCTCGGCGCGGTGCCGGGGCTGCCCGCCACTCTCACCGAGACGCTGACATCGGTGCTCATCTTTCTCGGCGATCGGGTCTACAAGATAAAGAAGACGGCCGATCTCGGGTTCCTGGACTTCCGCACCCGTGACGCACGTCTCGCCGCCTGCCAGGCCGAGGTCGAGCTCAACCGCCGCCTGGCCCCGGACGTCTACCTGGGCGTCGCCGACATCTCCGGCCCCGACGGAACCGTGTTCGACCACATGGTCGTGATGCGGCGCCTGCCCGCCGACCGCCGGCTGTCCGCCCTGGTCACGGCCGGCAACGACGTCACCGGCCCGCTGCGCGCGATCGCCCGGCTGCTCGCCGACTTCCACGCCCGCTGCTCGACCTCGCCGGAGATCACCGAGGCCGGGTCGGCCGCCACCCTGCGCAGCCTGTGGGACGAGGTGCTGCGCAGCGTCGAGCCCTACCTCGGGCCGGTGCTCGACACGACCACCATCGACACCGTCCGCCACCTCGCCGAGCGCTACGTCGAGGGCCGCGAGCCGCTCCTGCGCGAACGGCAGCGCGACGGCCGCATCCGCGACGGCCACGGCGATCTGCTCGCCGACGACATCTACTGCCTCGACGACGGCCCGCGCATCCTCGACTGCCTGGAGTTCGACCGGCGGCTGCGCGTCGGCGACGTGCTCGCGGACGTCGCCTTCCTCGCGATGGACCTCGAGCGGCTCGGCCGGGCCGACCTCAGCCGCTTCCTGCTCGACCAGTACCGGGCCTACACGGCCGTCACCCATCCGCTGTCCCTGGAGAGCCTCTACATCGCCTACCGGGCGTTCGTGATGTGCCGGATCGCCTGCACCCAGTACGCGCAGGGCTCGGCGGCGGCCGCCGCGGAGGCCCGGGCGCTGGCCTCACTCGCGCTGGCCAGCCTGCGCCGCGGCCGGGTCCGGCTCGTCCTCGTCGGCGGCACGCCCGAGTCGGGGCGCTCCGCGCTCGCCGCCGACCTGGCCGAGGCCGAGGGCTGGACGGTGCTGCGCGCCGAGTCCGTTGCCCGCGAGCTGAACCACCTGCCGCGCACCGACCCCGACGGCACGCACGACCACACGCACGACGGCCGGCGGGACGCCGCGGACGACGCGGTGTACTCCGAGCTGCTGCGGCGGGCCGGCACCGCCGTGGAACGCGGCGAGTCCGTCGTCATCGACGCGTCCTGGGCCCGCCGCCACGACCGCCAGCGCGCCGCCGCGCTCGCCCGCTCCACCGCCACCGACCTCGTCCAGCTGCGCTGCGCACCCCCGGAACCGGTCCTGGCGGGCCGTTCCGTCGCGCAGGCCGGTCCGGGCTTCGACCTGTCCGCGCTGACCGGGCACGAGTACACCTTCCACACCGACCCGTGGCCGGAGGCGAAGACGCTTGAACACGGACCCACGCCGACCGACATCCTCCGGGCGGCGCGGCGGGCCACGCGGTGAACCGCCGGCCGCCCACCCGCCGCCACCCGGCCCGGGCGGCGACGGGCTGATGTTCCCCACCGTGGCCCGGCTGGAGCTCGACGACCTGCTGACCCAGCTCGTCGACCGCGCCCGGGACGTCCTCGCCACCCAGAGCCGGCTGCGCGGCCTGCTGCAGGCGAACCGGATCATCGCCACCGACCTGCGGCTGCCCGTCCTGCTCCGGCACATCGTCGAGGCTGCCACCGACCTGCTCGGCGCCCGCTACGGGGCGCTGGGCGTCATCGCGCCCGACCGCACGCTCGAGGAGTTCGTCCACGTCGGCATGACCGACGCCGACGTCGCCAGGATCCGCTACCTGCCCACCGGGCAGGGGATCCTCGGCCTGCTCATCGACGACCAGCGGCCACGGCGCGTCGACGACATCGCCGACGACCCGAGCGCGTACGGCTTCCCGCCCGGGCACCCGCCGATGCGGACCTTCCTCGGCGTCCCGATCATGGTGCGCGGAGAGGTCTTCGGGAACCTCTACCTCACCGACAAGCATGATGACGCCCCGTTCACCGCCGAGGACGAGGAGCTCGCCCTGGCGCTGGCCGCCAACGCCGGGGTGGCCATCGAGAACGCGCGGCTCTACCACGAGTCGCAGCAGCGGCACCTGTGGATGACGGCCTCCGCGGAGATCACCCGGCTGTTCATGGCCGGCGCGCCCGACTCACTCGGGATGCTGGCCCGCCGGGTGCTCGACGTCGCCGACGCGACCTTCGTCGCCCTGGCGCTGCGCGCCGACGACGGGGACGGCGACGGGCAGCACGCCCGCGTCGCCGTCGCGGTGACGGACCAGGATCAGAACCATGCGCACGACCGCGACCGCGACCGCGACCGCGACCGCGCCGCCGCGGGCCCGGCACCGGCCGGCGGCGGGCGGGCGGGGCGCCGCATCCCCCTTGAGCACACGCTGACGGGACGGGTCCTCACCGAGCGGCAGGCCCTGCGGGTCGACAACGCCCAGCTCGACGCCCTTCCGGACGAGCGCACGAACCGCACCGGCCCGCTGATGGTCGTCCCCCTGGTCGCCGGGACGGACCAGTGTGACGGAGCGCTGCTCGTCGGCCGGGACCATGGCGCCCGGGCCTTCACCGACACCGACCTCGTACTCGCCACCAGCTTCGCCGGCCACATCGCCATCGCGCTCGAGCTCGCCCACACCAAGGCCGACCAGGAGCGCCTGCTCGTCCTCGCCGACCGCGGGCGCATCGCCCGGGACCTGCACGACCACGTCATCCAGCGGCTGTTCGCCGTTGCGCTCGGCATGCAGGATCTCGCCCAGTACGAGAACCCGTCCAACGCCGACCGCATCACCGCCTACATCGAGAACATCGACGCCACCATCAAGGACATCCGCCGCACCATCTTCGAGCTCCGCAGCACCCAGCCCGGCCGCGGCAACCGCCTGCGCGGGGCGCTGGAGAAGATCTCCGACGACATCCGGCCCGCGCTCGGCTTCACTCCCGCGATCACGCTGAGCGGCCCGCTCGACTCGCTTGTCGACGACCGGCTCACCGACCACCTGATCGCCGTCGCCCGCGAGGCTCTCACCAACACCGCCCGCCACGCCCGCGCCACCACCGCCGAGCTCCGGCTCGCCGTGCTCGGCGACACCATCACTCTCGACGCGGTCGACGACGGCGTCGGCATCGGCGACTCCACCCGGCGCAGCGGCCTGGACAACCTGCGCACCCGCGCGGAGATCGTCGGCGGCACCTGCTCCGTCACCACGCCCCCCGGCGGCGGCACCCACCTCCGCTGGACCGCCCCGCTGTAGCCGGCGGGCCGGTCGCGGCCGCCGGCCCGGTCGCGGGCGCGGACGCAGGTGCGGCGCGGCCGCGGGCCCGGTCCCGGTCCCGGTCCCGGCCCACGACCGGACGTCCGGAGGCCGACCAGTCCAGACGTCCGGGTGCCACCGGCCGGTCAGCTGCGGCTGCGCCCCCGCAGCACCCGCAGCTCCAGGTCCCGCTCGACCACGGCGTCCTCCGCCGACGCGGGCAGGAGGTCGTAGGTGTGGCAGACGAAGTCACTGACCCGGTCCGCGGGAAGCTCGATCATCGCGTGCCCGCCAGGGCTGGAAAGCTCGACGAGGAGCACGCGGCGGCGGTCGCGGACGATCGGGCGGACCCGGACGTCACCGAGCCCCGCGCAGCGGCGTGCGCCGTCCACGAAGAGCCGGCGCGCGAAAGTCCACACGACGGCTTTCTGATCGGTCACCCACATACTCATGGTGATCGCGATCGGATCGGCCGGGTCGTACCTCAGGCTTGTCGGCAGCGGAACCCGCTCGCCGTTCTCGGCCAGGTACGTGGCGTTGAATTCCCATGTCACGGCGTCTGACACGATCGGACGGCGGCTCATCAGGCCCTCCCACCCCCGGCGGCTGTGTTGTGTGGAGACACACTCGTCACACGACTCTGTCGTTACAGAACGGTGTCATTTGGGAAAGCCCGCATCATCCGGCCTTGGTCGTCGGGGCGGAGTACCAACG
>NZ_UBIZ01000465.1:0-27484 GCF_900465275.1 Parafrankia sp. Ea1.12
GTGCGAGGGCGACGTGGGCGAGGATGCCGACGACGGTGAACCACCGGCCACCGAGGTAGATCTGCTGGTCCGGTCCGGTCGAGTCGATGCCCAGGTGAGCCGCCGCTGTCGATCCAAGGACCACGGCGGGATAGTGCTGGGTCGCCTCGTTGAGGTAGGTACCGGCGACGATGTTGGCTCCGACGGTGTCGGGAAGGTCCAGTCTGGTTGCCAGCACGGCGATGCTGCCGGATTCCGCGGCCGGGATGTGATCGTTGCGGTAGATCCTGGCTTCCGGCACCAGGCCGGTGGCGCTGACCGACTTGACATCGCCGATCGCGCCGATCATTGCGACGGCCTCGGTCGGCAGGTGTGCCTGGTCGCCGAAGAGGTTCTGGCCGGGCCTGACGGTGAGCAGGTTGGTGCCGAGTGCGGCGATCTGGCGGTGGAAGTCCTCCCGGCTGGAGGAGGAGATGCCGACAACCGAGATCATGGCCGCGATGCCGATCGCGATACCCAGAGCGGACAGCGCGACACGCGTCGGTCGCGAGCGCAGACCGCCGGCGCCGACTCGGATCAGATCCCGCGCCGCGAGCCGGACCGGGCGAAGCACCCTGTTTACATCCGGCACCGGTCCGACGCACGCCGCAGGTCCGGGCCTGCTCGTCGGCGAGTTGCCGTCCCGGGCAGCTGCGTCACTCGTTGCAGAGGCATCGGTCGTTGATCGGGCGGTGATCATACGCGGGCTCCCTGAGGTGTCCGGACGTCTCCGCTGTCGCCGACCTTGCGGCCGTCCCGCATCTCGATGCGTCGCGGCAGGGCTGCGGCGATGTCGCGGTCATGCGTGATGATCACGACAGTGGTTCCGGCGGAGTGGAGCTGTCGTAGCAGGACCATCACCTCGCCCCCGGACGATGAGTCGAGGTTGCCGGTGGGTTCGTCGGCGAGCAGAAGCATTGGCTCGCCGATCACGGCGCGGGCGATCGCGACGCGTTGGCGTTCGCCGCCGGACATCTGGTGCGGCCGGTGGTGGACTCGTTGACCGAGACCGACCCGGTCAAGGGCGGCGCGCGCGTTCGAGCCGTTCCGCACGGCGCACGCCGGTGTACAGCAACCCGTCGGCCACGTTGTCCAATGCCGGTACGCCAGGGGCGAGATGGAACTGCTGGAAGACGAACCCGATGCGTTGCGCGCGTAGTGCCGAGAGCTGGTCGTCACTCAGCGTATGGACCGGCTGGCCATCGACGGTAAGGGTGCCCGTCGTCGGCCTGTCGAGGGTGCCGAGCAGGTGGAGCATCGTCGACTTGCCCGATCCGGACGGCCCGACGATCCCGACGAGCTCGCCATAGTTGATCCGCAGGCTGACTTCGGCCAGCGCGCTGACCGGGCCAAAACGCCTGGACACCTGGTCGAGGACGACGATGGGAACCACGGCGCTCACTGGGCGACTCGCACGGCGACGCCCTCGGTGATGCCCGCCCCACTGATCTCGACCTTGCCGTCAGCGAACAATCCGGCCTTGACCGGCAGAAGCACCGGCCGCCTGTCCTGGACGGTCTGTACCGCGTACCCACCGTCCGGGTTCGCTAGGAGCGCGGTGATCGGCACCATCAACACGTTCGTCCGCTGCTCCGTGACGATCCTCAGTGTCACCGGCGATGAGTCGAAGCCGCCGGCGAGCGCGGACGGATCGTCGAACGACACGATCACGGTGACGAAGGTCTTGTTCTGCTCCTCGATGGTCTGCGCGACAGTGCCGACGCTGCTGACCGTGCCGTCGAGACGTTGACCGGTCGGAATGGTGATGGTCGCCGGGTCGCCGGTGTGGACGAGATGTTGCAGCGACACGTCCAGCGGGATCGATGCCACCTGCGTGGTGCCGCTGTAGGTGAGGACCTGCTGGTTGGGTTGCAGGCCCAGATGGCTGCCGACCGGGATGGCCTGGAGGGCGACCCGGATGTCGCCGTCGTGGACGAAGATCTGGTCGGGTGGGACGGTGCCTGTGACGGGTAGCCCGCTCTTGGCCTGCCACGCCTGCACGGCCGGGGCGGTGGCGGCGTCGAGGGTGTCATCGACGGTGAAACCCGTGTAGCCCAGCTCCTGGAGGCTGGCCTCCAGCTCCTTCACGTCGGGACCCACTGTGCCTGTGGCGAGTGTCCGGTACGGCGTCGCGGTGCCGTGCAGGAGGATGACCGGCCTGCCGTCGACCGCGTACACGGGTTGGCCGATCTTCACCGTCGTGCCCGGCGCGGCGATCCAGGTGACGACTCCGGACTGCTGCTGGGCGACGAGCCCTACCGGCTCGCCGTAGGAGATCAGGCCGCCGACCTGCTGGGTCTGGGTGAGGGTGCCGCGTTGGACCGTCACGGTCGCCGCGGGAACCAGACCGGTCGGCGGCGATGACGAGCCGCCACCGAATCCCACCGCGGCGGCGACGATCAGGACGGCGACTCCCGCCCCCGCGAGGACGAACAGGTACCGGCGTGGAAGGCGCCGTAGCGGGCTCGCCAGCAGGGCGACCGTCGCCCGTGCCCAGGCCCCGCTCGGCACACGCCGGTCGCCTGCCTCATGCTCGGCTGCCGTCGGTGGGGCGGTCGCGAAAGTCCCATCGGTCCTGGTCTCGTCCGTTCCGGTTCCGGCCATGGTCACGCGCCCGCCTTGTCCAGGATGGTCTGGCACTGCTGGGCCGCCTGTTGGAACGCCGGATCGTTGCGGTCGACGTCCGCGCCGGCGAAAAGGCCGCCGGCCGAGCCGGGCTGGGGGTCGGGGAAGCTCGGCAGGCCGTTGTCGCGCATGCACTGCGCGAAGGCCACATAGACGTCGAGATCCGCGTCGCTCGGTTCTCCCCGACTGCCGACGGGCAGCAGATCCTGGCAGGCGGCCAGGGCCTGCTTCACGGCCGGATCGTCCGGATCAACACCCTCCCCGAACTGCGGAACTCCCGTGGACGGGTCCGGGTCAGCCATGTCGATTTCGTGGTCGCGCATGCACTGCGCGTACGTCTGTACCGTCGGTGTCCCCGTGCTACCGCCACCGGACGCCGTCCCGCCCGGGGCCGTGCCGCCGCCGGAGCCGCAACCGGCCAACGCCATGACCACCAGACTCAGGCCGGCGGCCACCACTGCCAACGGACGTGCGGTCCTGATCATCCGTGCCCTCCGTCGTGAACTGGGCTAGCGAGTACGGCATCCAGTGGACTGCGTCGCGGATAACCGGGCCGTAACGTCGGCGGCCGCTGGTTATCCGCCGGTTATGCCGGCGGCGCCACTCTGGACGGGCACCGCATCGCCGATGCATGCGAGGAGAGGGGTGGAGAGCGGATGGTTCGGGTGATGGTCGTGGAGGACGAACCAGAGCTCGCCGGTGCGCTCTGCGAGGCGTTGACACGCGAGTCGTTCGCGGTCGACGTGGCCTACGACGGGGGCGAGGCGCTGGAGAAATACGCCGCTCACGACTACGACGTCGTCGTCCTGGACCGGGATCTGCCCGTCGTGCATGGCGATGATGTCTGCCGCGCGATCGTGGCGGCCCAGCGATCGACGCGGGTGCTGATGCTCACGGCCGCCTCGGCGATCCGCGCCCGGGTCGAGGGGCTCGCGATCGGCGCCGACGACTACCTCGTGAAGCCGTTCGCGCTGGCAGAGCTGTCCGCCAGAGTGCACGCTCTCGCCCGCCGCACCGCGCCGGCCGCCGCTCCAGTTCTCAAACGCGCCGGCCTGCGAGTGGATCAAGCCAGCCGGACCGTCACCCGAGACGGCCGCTCCGTCACTCTGACGAACAAGGAGTACGCGGTCCTGGTCGAACTGCTCCGCGCCAGCGGCGGCATCCTGTCCGCCGAGCAGCTACTGGAGAAGGTCTGGGACGAGAACATCGATCCCTTCACCAACACTGTCCGCATGACGGTGATGAAACTGCGCCGCAAGCTCGGCACACCTCAACTGATCGAAACGCTGCCGGCGGCCGGATACCGCATCCGATGAGCCGCCTGAGCCTGCGCGCCCGTCTCACCGTCCTCTACGGCGCGCTGTCGATTCTCGCCGGAGCGGTCATCCTCACGCTGCTCTACCTGGTCGTCCAAGCCCGCCTCGACGCAGAGCTCACCGGAGACGCCGAGTCCCGCATCGCCGCTCTTCAACAGCGGGCCGGTCAGACAGGCGAAGCGACGATCACCACACCCAACGGGAGCCGGATCAGCCTCGACGACCTCACCGAGCAGATCAGGGGCAACGAGGAAAAGATCAGGAACGCCGCCCTCGACACACTGCTCGTTCGGGGCAGCGGCATCGTCCTTGCCATAGGCCTCGCCACCGCGGGCACCGGCTGGATCATCGCCGGCCGGGGCCTGCGACCGCTCCACGCCATCACCGCCACCGCCGAGCAGATCGCACGGTCCACCGGCCCACACCGCGACCTCAGCCGGCGGATCGCGCTGACCGGACACAGCGACGACACCCAACGGCTAGCCGATGCCTTCGACGCCATGCTCGAAACCCTCGACCGCGCCTTCGATAGCCAGCGCCGCTTCGTCGCGAGCGCCTCCCACGAACTTCGCACCCCGCTCGCCCTGGAGCGCGCCGTGATCGAGCTCGAAGCGACCAAACCGGCCGCTCACCCCGACACTGTGCACTTCGCCGACCGCCTGCTGGCCATCAACACCAGGAACACCGACCTCGTCGACCGGCTCCTGACCCTCGCCGACGGAGGTAACGAACTCACCGAACCGGTCCCCGTCGATCTCGCCGACGTCGCGGCCGACGTTCTCGCCCAGACCAGCACGGACACCCCGACCAGCGCCCGGATCACCGCCGACCTGGTTACCGCTCCAGTGCTCGGCGACCCCATCCTGCTCCACCAACTCGTCCGCAACCTGGTCGAGAACGCGGTCAACCACAACGTGCCGGGTGGCTGGATCAAGATCACCACCGGTATCGACACCGGCCAGACGTACCTGGCCATCGCGAACAGCGGCTTGCTAATGCTCCCCCGTGAGGTGAACGGACTCTTCGAACCCTTCCGGCGCGGCCGGTCCGACCGAACACGTGACACGGGCCGCCGCGGGTTCGGCCTCGGCCTCACGATCGTCAAGGCCATCTCCGACAGCCATCACGCGCAGATCACCGCGCTCCCCCGGCAGGACGGCGGAATGGACCTCCGCATCACATTCCCTGCTGGGCTATCACGCCGGTGACAGTCCAACCGAGACAGCGCTACGGCCACGCTCTCCCCTAGCGCCTGCACGCCGCCGACGGCGCCATAGACGACTTCCTGAGCGGTATGGCCATGGACAAGCCGGACGGAGACCGACACTGACCCGGCTTGGCTACACAGTTGGCTACATAACCATCAACGCCTACCCCGCCAGGTCGGGCGCAGCCCGACACCCGGGGGTCCGGGGGTCGCCCCCGGGCAGACATCGCGGCTGGTGGCGAAGCTGACCGAAGGTCAGCGAGCAACCGAATCCAGCTCGTGGAGACGAGGGGACTTGAACCCCTAACCCCTGCCTTGCAAAGGCAGTGCTCTGCCAGTTGAGCTACGCCCCCGTGAGGTCGGCCGCCCAGGCGTCGCCGCCCCGAGTGACCGATGCCCCTCAAGAGTACGGCATGACTACCAGCTCGGGGATGGTCCGGCCGGCCCTTGGCCGCTGATGCCTGACCGTCCAGCGGCCACCGCCGGCGCCACGCCGCCACGGGGCGCTCGCTGTTGTCCACCGGCGGGTCGCCGGCTGCCGTCACCCTGCCCCGCGGACGCGTGGGCGGCGTCGTTCTGCAGTAGTCACACCACGTTCATGGTCACGGGCCGTTCACATGGGTCTTCGTTGTGGGCAGTCGAGGTTTCCCGCCGCGACGCTGCCCACCCACGGTGTGTGTCGCACCAGAGTGCCTCGAATCGGCCGTAGCTCGTGACAAACATGCGGCAATGCGTCATGCTCTCCACAACAAGCGTTGTGAACACATATGGCGGGTCTCGTCGACTTGCCCAGTTGGAGCGTTGTTCCTCTGGTTGGGGCTGCGTCCGGTTAGGGCTGTTCTGCCGGCAACGATGCCCGCCTGAGGGCATCGTTGGCGCGACCCGACAGCGGCGAGAAGCGCGCGCTGTGGATAGCTGTGGAAGGTTTCCCGCCGCTGCCGATGGATTTCCCGGGCAACGTGCACCGCCTGCGGAATCCGTTGACGCATTCCCCGTCGCAGTACTACCGCGACCCACCGTGACCGATCGCCAGTCGCAAGGACGAGCAGGCTGCTGCAGGACACCTGGCCGGCTTCGGAATCCGCCGCCTTGTCCAAGGCCGTCGGGGACGCGGCATCAAGGCCTCCGGTCGCCGCACGATGCCCCCATACGGGCAATGTCAGGGTTTTCTCGGACCAAGGCTGTGGACAACCCGCGAGTGGGGCCTACTCGGTCCTACCCGGTCCGGCTGAGGTCGATCGCCCCTCCGGTCCGTCGCCCATCCGTAGCCCATGGCCAGCTGCTGGCCGGCGGGCGGCGGCGTCCGGCGAACGGCGAACGGCGAACGGCAGCGAGCGCCGTCCGGCTGACGCCGGCGGCAGCCGGTCGACGAACGGGCAGGCGGCGCCAGCGGGTGGCGCGCATGACTCTCCACCTGGGAGGGCCTCGGGAGCAGTACCGCCGGGCCTCGAGCCGAGCTCGCCGTTGGAGTGCGACAGCTTTTGATGCGAAGCAAACGTCGTACACTCGCGCCCCGCGCGATCACGGCGGTAAATAGCTGACGCAACTCGTCGCGGGTCATGGATGTCGGTTGACACCAAGCAAAATCCGTTGACGTCGACGACACACGCCCCCGAGGGGAACAGGGCGTACCGATCACCGGAACCCTCGCCGGAGTCCGACGTATTTTGTCGCTAAGCAAACGTCGTACACTCACTCCCCGCACGGGCAGCGTCCGAATCCTCCAGCGCACTGCACCTGAGGTCATAGATTCCGGTTGACGGCAAGCAAAATCATTGAGTTTCGCCGACAGAACCCTTGCGGGGCTTGCGCTAGCCGATCCTTCGGACACCCTACCTGGAGACCGTCAACGTTTGACGAAAAGCAAAATAATTAGACAGAACCCAGGCGTGGAATTAGTTCGCGAGCACCTCGAACACCAGCCATGGGTATCGACATCATTTGACAACTCGCAAAATGAACTGCCATGACCATCCACGGGGTTCGTCGATAGATCGACCGGCAACCACCGACGGTTTCTGGAAACGTTTGACGATCAGCAAAATAAAATGACCTTCTCCCGCCAGGGAAATCGATACAGAAGGATGCGGCACGCACCCACGGTCATCGGTTAATTTTGACGATGAGCAAAGATCGGTAACCATCACCCTGGCGGGCATCAGTCACCTGATCATCGCCACGATCCGGGCGGTCATCGTCAACGTTTTACGCCAAGCAAGCTTCGCGAACTGTCACCGTGACGGGACCTCCGGAGCCTGCCGCGCGAGCGAGTGTCGGCCACGACGTTGGTTCCGTGGGCGTCCCGACGGCGGTGCCGGGCACGACGAGCCCGACGGCGGCGGGAGGACGGCGCTCGGGGCGGACTCGAGGCAGGCCTGGGGCAGGATCGAGGTGAGCCCAGGGCAGGATCGGGGCAGGTTCGAGGCCGGCTCGAGGCGGGCTCAGCCTCGGCGCAGCGTCGGGTCGATGAAGACGAGCCTGTCCCGGACCTTTGTCGCCAGCTCCCGGAAGTCGGAGAAGCAGCGCCGCACGGCGCTCTGCGTTCCCCCGACGGCGCCGTCCCCGGCCCGGAGCTCGAACATCGGCTTGCGGGCGTCCTGGGCGAGGGGCATCAGCGCCGCGTAGTTCTTCATGGTCGCGATCTCGAAGGAGCGGTCGCCGTCCGCCGGGGCGGCGGCGGAGCCGAGGACAGAAGTGGTGAACACGCCCGGGATGCGGTCGAGCCACCGCCCGTGACCCTTCGACGGCCGGTCCGCGCGGGCCGGCGGCTCGACCAGGATGTAGCCGATCGGCATCATCAGGCCGCGCGGTGCCGGGATCCGCTCGGGGATCCTCGGCAGGATCGTGCCCTGCCAGGTCACCCGCCAGTCACGCAGGGTCGGTCCGATGTTGCGCAGGCCGCGCAGGGAGAAGAGGTCGGCCGCCAGGGGCATGAGGATCGTGTCGGCCGAGAGCAGCGCCGCGCGGTTGATGGCGCCGAGGTTCGGCCCCACATCGATGATCACGATGTCCGCGCCGGTCTCCCTGGCTCCGTGGTCGATGGCGCGGTGCAGCGCGGTGGTGGTGCGCAGCGCGGCGACGTCCCGGCCCAGGAAGCTGTTGGGCCACGCCGCCGAGAGCCGGTCCTCGAAGCTGGCGAGGTTGACGTCCCCGGGCAGTAGCCACAGGCCGTCCTCGACGGTCACCGGCTCGCTCAGCCGGACGTCCCCGACACCTTCCATGATCGGTTCGATGGCCGTGGCCAGGGTGCCGTTGCCGGGCCTGATCCGGCTGCGGCGCGGGTCGAGCACGGCGGGCCGGGGCGCGGACGACCCGAGGCCCTCGTCCTCTTTCCAGAGGCTGGCGAGCTCGTCCTCGTCCAGGAACTGCGCGGTCAGGTTCGCCTGGGGATCGAGGTCCACGGCGAGCACCCGGTGTCCCATCCGCTGGAACATGTGTGCCAGGTGGTAGACGAGCGTCGTCTTGCCCACCCCGCCCTTGTTGTTGAACAGCGCCATCGAGATCACGCGCGGATACCCGCCCGGCCGCGCACCCGCCCGCGCCGCAAGGCACCGCCGCGGTGGCGTGGCCCGGTCGGACCGACACGGTCACGGCGATCCGGGCAGCCGGCTGCAACGCTCACGAACCGTTCCGTCTGCTCCACACCCGGACATTCTGGATCACGCTGATATCGCCGCGCCGGGCAGGCCGGTGCGATCCGGGTGGGACCAGAGGATGGGATCAGGTCCAGGGGCCCAGCGGCGGCCAGGCCGGATCGCCGGCGTCCCGGCCGGTCAGCCAGCGCAACGCCGGCAGCGTCGGGACATCCACCCGGACGACTTGCGGGCCCCGCCCCACGGCGCGCGACGGCCGGTCCCCGGGGGTCAGCAGGACGGTGACCTCGGCGGGCAGCCGTTCGGGCAGCAGCCGCGTGCTCCACGCCCACTCCGCCTCGACGTAGGCGGGGCTGAGGTCGTCCCACTCCGGGCCGCCGCGATCGGTCAGCGCGAGGTCGACGAGGTGGATCTCGGCCTCACGCCACCGCAGGAACACCAGGTCCGCCACACTCGTCGCGCCGCGCGCCGCGGTCAGCCCCAGGCCCCCGCGCCAGACATCGACGTGGGTGCCGTCCCAGGCTCGTTCGAGCCGGGCCACCGCGCCGGCGAGGTCGGCGAGCAGCAGGTCGGCCGGCTGGTAGGCGCCCGCCTCGATTCCGCCGTCGCGCTGCGTCAGGCCGCCCGGGTACTGCGCCACGACCCGTCCTTCGGCGGCCGCCCCGAACATCCCGGTGTGGCTGTCGGCGTTCCTCGCCAGGTGGGTGACGAGGTGGCCGACGGTCCAGCCGGGCAGCAGGGACGGGCGGCGGGCGGTCGTGTCGTCGACGCGGGCGACGGCTTCGAGCAGCCTGGCGTGCGACCGCGCGCAACCCAGCAGGATGTCGAGCGGCACGGCGGACGGTGTGTACTCCGGTCCCGGCAGCGGGCTCGGCGCCGCCAACCGCCGCGACGACGGCGATGGCGATGGCGATGGCGGCGACGAGACCGGCGAGAGCGACGGTGAGCCCGAACGAGGCCCGGCGTGGGCATCCATATATCCAGAGTGCTCCTCCGCGCACCGCCGGCGCCACTTCGCCGCGCGCCGGCGGGTAACCGGTCTGCCGCGCGGCGCCACAACATTGCCGCCGCATAGCGGCACGGATCGGCGCGTCCGCCGGCAAACATGCTCAGCACGACGCGAATCAACAACGGAGAGCGCTGATGGATACCGATTCCGCAGGGTCATCCAGCCTTTACAAGGGGATCCCTTGTCGCACGTCAATCGGGCTGTCACGCTGACCCGGCGCCGACAATGCCGTCGAGCCTGTCCACACCGATGAGCTCACGGAGAAGTCGTGAACAGTGGCGAGGCCAACGCGGTGGTGATCCCGGCCGCCGACGACCACGATGCGCCCGCGCCCGCGTCCCCGCCCGCCGTATCCGCCGCACCCTCGACACCCGCCATCGAGCTCGTCGGTGTCGCGAAGGAATACAGCTCGCGCGCCGGCCTGGTGGGCGCGGTCTCGCGGGTGGATCTCAGCATCGAGCAGGGCGAGTTCTTCTCGCTGCTCGGCCCATCCGGCTGCGGCAAGACCACCACCCTGAGGATGATCGCCGGATTCGAGGAACCGACCCGCGGGCGCATCCTGCTCCACGGCCGCGACGTCACCGCCGTCCCGCCCAATCGGCGCGATGTGAACCTCGTCTTCCAGAGCTACGCGCTCTTCCCACACCTGGATGTCGCCTCGAATGTAGCCTTCGGGCTGCGGCGCCGCGGGGTCCGCGGCCAGGAGCTGCGCAGGCGGGTCGGCGAGATGCTCGAGCTCGTCGAGCTGTCCGGGCTCGCCGACCGGCGGCCCCGGGCGCTCTCCGGCGGCCAGCAGCAACGGGTCGCGCTCGCCAGGGCGCTGGTGAACCGGCCGCGGGCCCTGCTGCTGGACGAACCGCTCGGAGCCCTCGACCTGAAACTGCGCCAGACGATGCAGATCGAGCTCAAGCGAATACAGCGCGAGGTCGGCATCACGTTCGTGTACGTGACACACGACCAGAGCGAGGCACTCACGATGTCGGACCGGATAGCGGTGATGAACAGGGGCCGCGTCAAGCAGCTCGCTGCCCCCCGGGAGATCTACGAAAGGCCTGGCACCCGGTTCGTAGCCGGATTCATCGGCACGTCGAACCTGCTGCGCCGATCGGTGCGGTCCGTCGATCCGGCCGGCGTGGACGGAACTCCGGTGGCGGTTCTCGACTCCGCCGCCGAAGAACGCCTGGTGGTTCCGCTCCGGCCGGAGCTCGGCCGGCCAGCAACCGGATCCGAGTTGGAGATGACCGTCCGGCCGGAGAAAATCACCCTGGGTTTGACACGCCCCGACGGAACGTGCTGTGCGCTGCACGGGCGGGTCACCGAGGTCGTCTATCTGGGCACATACACGACATACACGGTGTTGACGCACGGTGGATCCAAGATCACGGTTTTCTGGCAGAACAGCGCCGACGCGACGAACATCGCAGACCGGGGCGACGAGGTGTGGCTGTCGTGGCTGCCGACGCATTCCTTCGCCCTCGCACCGAGCGCCCACACAAAGAGCACCCCGCCGAGCGCCCTTGCACCGAGCGGCTCCCTGCGGGAAGGCCAGAACCACACGGAGGGACTCGAATCGTGACCAGCAATGACCGGCAGGGAATTCCCGCGGCACCGGGGGCGTCGCACGGGGCGGTTCCCGACCCGGCGCTGCTGCGCGGCCTGACCAGACGTCGTTTCGACCGACGGGACCTCCTGCGCCTCACCGGGGCGGCCGGTAGCGCCGCGCTCCTGGCCGCCTGTGGGGTCAAGGGCGAGGCCGGTGATTCGGCGCAGGCCGCCGACGTCGCCGGCTACTGGGCGGGCAAGGCGAAGGCGGGAACGCTCGACTTCGCGAACTGGCCGCTCTACATGGATGTCGGTAGCTCCGACGCGGAGCATCCCTCGCTCGACCTGTTCACCCAGGAGACGGGCATCAAGGTCACCTACCGCGAAGTGGTCCAGGAGAACGAGTCCTTCTTTGCCCAGATCCGGCCCGGTCTCGCCGAGAACCAGCCCGTCGGGTACGACCTGATGGTCCTGACCAACGGCATCACCCTCAGCCGGGTCATCCAGCTCGGCTACCTCGCCCCGCTCGACCACAAGAGGCTGCCCACCTTCGCCGCCAACGCCGACCCGAGCGTCAAGGATCCCGCGTACGACCCGGGAAACCAGTTCACCGTGGCCTGGCAGTCCGGTATCACCGGCATCGCCTACGACCCGGAGAAGACCGGCCGGGAGATCACCGGTTTCGCCGACCTCATGGACCCTGCCTTCGCCGGCAAGGTCGGGATGTTCGGTGAGAACCAGGAGCTGCCGAACCTGGCGCTCCTCGGCATCGGCGTCGCCCCGGCCGACTCCGCTCCGGAGGACTGGCGGCGCGCGGCCGACAAACTGATCGAGCAGCGCGACGCCGGAATCGTCCGCAAGTACTACGACCAGAGCTACATCGACTCGCTCGCGGGCGGCGACCTGTGGATCTCGATGGCGTGGTCGGGGGACGTCTACCAGCAACTCGCGGCCGGGACGAAGCTGAAGTTCGTGGTGCCGGAGGAAGGCGGCCTGATCTGGACCGACAGCATGTGCATCCCGAGGACCGCCGCGCACCCGGTGGACGCCCTCACCTACATGGACTTCGTGTACCGGCCCGACGTCGCCGGGATGCTGGCCGAGTACATCAACTACATAACGCCGGTGCCGGCCGCCCGTGACCACGTCTCCCCCGAGCTGGCCGAATCCACGCTGCTGTTCCCGACCCGCGCGGAGTTCGACCGTGTGCACCGCTTCCGGGTGCTGACGACGGAGGAGGAGACCGAGTGGAACAAGATCTTCCAGCCGGTCTACCAGTCCTAGCGGGCAGCCCCCGCGGCGCGCACGGCCGGGCCGGCGCTGACGACCCAGGCAGCACTAACCACCCAGGCGGTGCTGACGACCCAGGCGGCACCCGCGGCACTGGCACGGAGGTGTCGCGGCGCTCGCGGTGGCGGGTGTCGACGCCGTATCTGCTGGTGCTGCCCGGTGGCCTGTGGCTGGTCGCCTTCTTCGTGATCCCGATGCTGGTCATGCTGTCCATCTCGGTGCAGACCGGCAATGTCGTCGACGGGTTCCGCCAGACGTTCAACATCTCGGTCTACTGGGACGCCATCAGCACCTACGACGTGCAGTTCGTGCGCTCGTTCGTCTACGGCGGGCTCGCCACCCTGGCCACGATCCTGCTCGCCTACCCGATGGCGTACTGGATCGCGTTCCACGCCGGCGAGCGGAAGTCGACCTACCTGTTCCTGGTGCTCCTGCCGTTCTTCGTCTCCTTCGTCATCCGGACGGTCTCCTGGCGCTTCCTGCTTACCGACGACGGCATCGTGCTCGGCAACCTGAAGGACGCCGGGCTCCTCCCGGAGAACTTCCACGTCCTGGCTACGTCGTTCGCGGTGGTGGCCGGCCTGACCTACAACTTCTTCCCGTTCATGCTGCTCCCCGTCTACGTCGCCCTGGAGCGGGTCGATCCGCGCCTGCTGGAGGCCGCGGCCGACCTCTACGCGTCCCGAACGCGGGCGCTCGGGAGAGTCGTCCTGCCGCTTTCGCTGCCCGGGGTGTTCGCCGGCTGCCTGCTGACGTTCGTCCCGGCGACGTCGGACTTCGTGAACTCGTTCATCCTCGGCGGCACCGACACCACGATGATCGGGAACATCATCCAGACCACCTACCTCACGAACGCGGACTATCCGCTGGCGTCGGCGCTGTCCTTCATCCTGATGGCGGTGCTGCTGATCGGGATCTTCCTGTACGCGCGCGTTCTCGGCACCCGTGACGTGCTGGAGATGAGCACCCGGTGAGCGTGGGCACGCACCCCACCGCGAGACGGACCGGCCGCGGCGAGAAGGCCCTGCGGGTCTACACGTGGCTCATTCTGGCCTGGTTGACCCTGCCCATCGCGACGATGATCGCCTTCAGCTTCAATGACCGGGTCGGAAAACGGAACAACACCTGGAACGGCTTCACCGTGAAACGGACAGGCAAGCACGACCTGCCAGCCGGCGGCTAGGCGCGGCTGGCAGGTGGGCGCGGCCGGCGACCGGGCACGCCCACTCGCCGGCCGGGCCGGTTGGCTTCGGTCAGCGGTTCCCCGCCGCGGACGTCGCCTCGCGCCACAGGTCGATCTCGTCCTTGTTCCTGCGGCGACGGGCGGCGGTGAGGAGTGCGCCGGCGCTCGCCACGAGGGCGACGACAGTGAACTTGCGCATACCGACTCCCCTTCGTCGACTGCCTTCGCCAGCCACCGTATCTCGGCGGGATGGCCCCCGCCCCGACGATCGTGATCCGGTCACGACCGGATCACACCCCCGGCGCCGGGACGCGGCGCGGTGCCGACCGGCCGGAGCACGGGATCAGCGCCGGCAACCACGCATCAGCGGCCGGTGGCCGTGTATCCGTGGCTGGTGGCCGCGGGTCAGCGCTGGTAGGTCGCCCGCAGCACGGCCCGCGCCAAGGTGTGGAAGGTCAGGTTGAACCCGACGACCGCGGGCGCCACGGTCGCGTCGATCTCCAGCTTCGGGACGTCCACGGCGTGGACGACGAAGACGTACCGGTGCGGCCGGTCTCCCTCGGGGGGCGCCGCGCCGCCGTAGTTCGCCGTGCCCCAGTCGTTACGGACGTGGTACGCCCCGGCCGGCAACCCGGAGAGGTCACCACTTCCGGCGCCCCGCGCCAGCTCCGTCACGCTGGCCGGCACGTCGACGAGCACCCAGTGCCAGAACCCGCTCCCGGTCGGGGCATCCGGGTCGAAGCAGGTGACGGCGAAGCTCTCGGTCTGCGCGGGGAAACCCGTCCAGGACAGGTGCGGCGACAGGTCCGCGCCGCCGGCGCCGCTGAACACCTGGTCCAGGCCAAGCGGGCTGCCGTCGGTCAGGTCGTCACTGCTCAGCGAGAACGACGGCAGCGGGGGCAGCAGGTCGAGCGGATCCGGTGCGGTGTTGCGGTCCAGCAGGGACATCGGTCGATCCTCTCCTACACGTTGGATGACACTGGCGAGACAGAGCCGACATCCGTCGGCTCTGCGCTTCCCCGCGATGAAACATCAGCGCGCCGGTACGTGTGGAGACGGGTCATGAAGCTGGTCACCGCGATCGTGCGGCCCCACCGCGTCGACGACGTGCGGGCGGCCCTGACAACCTATGGTGTGCACGGGATGACCGTCAGCCAGGTAACCGGATTCGGGCTGGAAATGTGGCGCACCCAGACCTACCGCGGCAACGCCTTCCATGACGAGTCAACCAGCAACATCCGACTGGAGCTGGTGGTGGCGGACTCCGACGCGCCCGACGTGGTGAACGTGATCCGGCGAGCGGCGGCGTCGACGTCCAGCGGGGCCGGAAAGATCTGGGTGCTCCCGGTGGAGGGCCTGGCCCGGATCCGGACCGGCGAGCGGGGCACCGACGCGCTGTGAGGTCCTCGGCCAGGAGTCGGACATCCCGCCCCAAGACCGGGCGTAATGTGTGCATTGGGACAATCCGGGAGCTTTTCGGCTTATGTTGTGTCGCCGGGGCGACATCGGACCCATCGAGCGGATACGGTGGACAGGTTCCGGCGGGTGTCTCCCACTGAATCCCCCCGTATCAGTGGGCCGCCCGCCGGAACCCAGAACATCCTCGGGGCCACGGCCAGACCGCTTCGCGGTGGCCGCACCCGCCGCGGGCCACGCGGCGGATCTCCGCCTCACACTTCCAAACTCCCGGTCAGCGTTCCCGGTCGTTCCCGGATGCTCCCGCTCAGCGAGCGGTACCGAGGAACTCAGCGGTGCCGAGGAGCGGAGTGCCGCCCGCCACCGCCGCGGCGCCCGGCCGGGCCACGCTCCTCCTGGATCGGGGCCTCGCCCTCCCGCGGCCGAGCATCCTGGAATCCCTCGGTGTCGTAGCCGTGCCCGCCGTGCCCGGCCGCACCCGCCGTGCCCGCACGGGGCTGGTCGTAACGTCCGTCGTCGTAGCGGCTCTCCGGCTGCCACCCGTCCGCGTTGCGGTACACGTCCACGGGCTGGTACCCGCCCTGATACCCGCCAGCGGGCTGGTAGCCGCCCGCGCTCTCGTGGCCGCCCGCGAACCCCGCGCCCGGGGCCCGGTCGTGCTCCCGGACCGGGCCGTCCACCCAGGCCGGACCATGGCCGGCGGTGGGCCCGGTACCCGCGGCGTTGGTGGCGTCGGGGGACCCGGCGGCGTCTCCTGTCTTCGCCTTCGTCCGGCGGGCGCGCAGGTACTCGATCAGGATCGGGACCACCGAGATCAACACGATGAGGATCAGCATCGCCTCGAGGTTCTGGCGAATAAAATCGATCTTCCCGAGCAGCGAGCCGAGGACGGTGACCCCGCAGCCCCACAGCAGGCCGCCGATCACGTTGTAGACCACGAACGTCCGGTAGTTCATCCGACTCACCCCGGCGATCACCGGGGTGAAGGTACGCACGATCGGCACGAAACGCGCCAGCACGATCGAGCGGCCACCATGCTTCTCGAAGAACTCGTGCGCCTGCTCCACATACTCCTGCCTGAACAGCCGCGAGTCCGGACGCCGGAACAGCGCCGGACCCGCCTTCCGCCCGAACAGGTAGCCCACCTGGTCACCCGCGATCGCGGCCACACCGATCAGGGCACACGCGAGCCACAGCGGCGTGGACACCTCGTCCTGGGAGATCAGTAGACCGAGGGTGAACAACAGCGAGTCACCCGGCAGGAAGAACCCGACCAGCAACCCCGACTCGGCGAAGACGATCAGAAGGACGACCACCAGGCCGGCCTTCGCCAGACTGTCGGCACTGATGAAGTCCGGCCCCAGGGCCAGAGTGTTCGACGCGAACGTGGTCACTGTCGAGGGCCTCCAGGGAACTCAGGCGACGGGGCCGGCGCCCGCCCGTCCAGGATCTCACGCCACGCAGTCGGCACCGATCCCGCCTCGGGGGAGGTCAGCTCACCCGGTGGCCCGCGCCCCGTACCGACTCGAAACTCGCTATAAGGGGCCTGCGCTCACAAGAAACACAGCGGACGCACAGACGACCTCTTCTCCGCCGAAACGGCCCATAACCTCATTACGTGGCAAGATCCCGGCTGTCTCTGCGCGGACTTGCCCTCACGGCCGTCATTCTGACGGGGCTGCTCACCACCTGCGCGGCGGAGCCGACCCCGACGCCGGCTCCGCCGCCGGCCACCACTCCCCGGGCACCCGGCCTCGGCTACCAGCTCGCCGGGTACGGCCTGGAGGACGTCATGACCGGCGGCAGGCGGGGGTCCACCGAACTCACCGATCTGCCACCCGGCGCCCCTGGTGAGCTCGTCTCATCCGCCGAGGTTCCCGCCCCGGACGGCATGCGCGCCTGGCGGATGATCTATCACTCGCGCGGGCCCCTCAACGAGGACCGCCTGGTCACGGGCCTCGTCGTCGCCCCGGCCGGTACCTCCGCCATTCCCGCCGGCGGCCGCCGACTGATCTCCTTCGGCCACGGCACCACCGGGATCAACGACTCGTGCGCGCCGTCACGGGCCGAGCCGCCGCTGTCGGCGGTGGGCGGGGTGCTGCCCCTCGTCCGGGCCGGCAACGTGCTGGCCGTCACCGACTACATCGGCCTGGGTGGGCCCGGCGAGCATCCGATCTACGTCGCCGACACCGAAGGACGGGCGCTCCTCGACGCCGCCCGTGCCGCGCACTCGCTCTCCGACGCCCGAGCAGGGCGTGACGTCGTGCTCTGGGGCTACTCCCAGGGCGGTCAGGCAGCGCTCGCCGCCGGTGGGCTGGCCGCGTCGTACGCGCCCGACCTGCGGGTGCACGGGGCGGCGGCGACGGCACCGTTGGCGGACCTGCCCACCTCGCTGCGCCTGCTCGACCGCACCGTGCCGGACGGCGTCGCCTACGTGCTGCTCGCCGCGCTCGGCCTCGCCGCCGCGGATCCCACCATCGATCTGAACGCCATCCTGACCCAGACCGGGCGGCGGCTGACCGCCGTGGCGCGCAACCAGTGCGCCGTCGGCCTGCTGAAGGCCAGCCAGGGGGAGTCCACGTCGAGCGTGTTCACCGCGGATCCGTTCACCACGGAGCCGTTCGCGGCCGGGTTCGCGCGCCAGTGGCAGCAGACACGGCTCCCCGGGCCGCCCGAACTCGTGCTCCAGGGCGACCTGGACACGGTGATCCACCGGTCCACCACCGACGGCGTCGTCAGCGGGCTGTGCGCCAGCGGCGGTCCGGTCGAATACCACCGGTACGGGCTGGCCGACCACGGCACGATCCTCGGGGTCTCGATGGCCGATCTGACCAGCTGGATCAACGCCCGGTTCGTCGGGACGAAGCCACCAGGAGACATCTGCGCCCGCCCCTGAGCATCACCCCGCCGGCGGGTGGCGGTGCTCCGCGGCGACCCGGTGCTCGGTGCCCCGCTGTTCGGCGGAATGTCGCTCGGCCGGACGGTGCTCGGCCGGACGGTGCTCGGCCGGACGGTGCTCGGCGGCGATCCCGAAGCCGCGGCGGATCGGGCCGACCGGGTCCAGGCGCACCGGCGACAGGCCCACCCGCTCGGGGTGGTCGGCGACATCGTCATCGGTCGTCTCGGTGCCGCTGGTCCCGGTCTCGCCGGTGCCGGCCGCGTGCCCGGGTACCTGCTCCCGGTCGACGTCGCCGCGGTCCGCCGGCCCACGGGGCGCGGTCTCGCCGGAGGTGGCCTCGTCGAGGGCCTCAAGGCGGGACAGGTCCGCGGCCGACACCAGCGCGGCGACCGACTTTCCGTGCCGGGTGAGGCTGACGCGCTCCCCGCTGAAGGCGACCCGGCTGACGAGATCCGACAGCTCCGCGCGCGCCTGGGTGACCGGGATCTGGCGCGTCATGGGTTCTCGATGTACGTTCTGTACAGAACGAACAGTGAGGAGAGACTGTCCATGAAAGCAGTGTGTCATCGGAAGGGCCTTCTCTGCCCATCCACACCCGTGAAGATCGACCCGGTTCTGGGCGTTCCCGGTTCCGGCGGGCTGATCGGCGCCGACATCGGCCCGGTCAGCGGCTCGCTCAACAGCTCGCCCGGCGGGCCGGTCAGTGGCTCGTTCGGCAGGCCGGCAGCGGGCGCGGCCGGCCCCCCGTCCGCGGCGCCGCTGGGCTCGACCCTGGACGAGCAGATCTATCAACGGCTGCTGGACGACCGGATCGTCTTCGTCGGCGCCGCCGTCGACGACGCCCTCGCGAACCGGGTGTGCGCGCAGCTCCTGCTGCTCACCCGGGCCAGCAGGCGCCAGGACATCTCGCTGTACATCAACTCGCCGGGCGGCTCGGTCGACGCGGGAATGGCGATCTACGACACGATGCAGTTCATCGAGAACGACGTCGCGACCTACGCGCTCGGGCTGGCGGCCTCGATAGGCCAGTTCCTGCTCACCGCGGGCACCGCCGGCAAGCGGTTCGCGCTGCCGAACGCGCGGATCATGATGCACCAGCCACACGGCGGCGTCGGTGGCACGGCGTCCGACATCGCCATCCAGGCCGAGCAGGCGCTGCACACCCGCCGCCGGATGCAGGAGCTGATCGCCGAGCACAGCGGTCACTCCGTGGCGGAGATCGCCGCCGACTCGGACCGCGACCGCTGGTTCACCGCGGCGGCGGCGAAGGAGTACGGGCTCGTCGATGCCGTCGTGGAGCACGTCCGGCGCGTGCCCGCCGGCTTCACCCGCTGACCGGGCGCTACGCGGGGCCGAAGGCCTGCCCGGCGCCCCTCGCCGCGGCGAGGGAGAACTCGACAAGCCGGCGGTGGTAGGCCGTGACCGCACCGGGCGGCTGCTCGCCCGGCTCGTCGCCCGGGCCGCCCGAGCCGGCGCGCGGCCGCCCGAACGCCTGGCGCCCGAAGGCCTGACGGGTCAGCAGGGCGCCGAGGAACGCGGCGGCGGCCAGGTCGGTGTCGAGGTCGGAGCGGATCTCTCCGCGCCGCCGCGCGTCGTGGAACGCGTCCTGCACGGCGGCCGCGCAGCGGTCGACCGACTCCCGCCGGAACGCCTCGTACAGCCCGGGGTACCGGGGCAGCTCGGCCAGGCATCGGGCGAGGATCGACATCCGCGGCTCGGTGAAGACGGCGTCCACCAGAGGTGCCAGTCGTAGGAGATCCTCGCGCAGGGATCCGGTGCGCGGCGGCACGAGGCCGGCGGCCAGCGTGCCCAGTGCGGCGAGGACGAGATCGTCCCTGGTCGCCCACCGGGCGTAGATGCCCCGCTTCGCCACGCCCGCGCGGGCGGCGACGCTGTTGACGCTGAACCCGCCGACGCCGCGACCAGCCAGTTCGTCGACGGCGGCCCGCAGCACACGGTCGTCGATCGTCGCGTCGCGAGGACGGCCCCGACGTGGCCGCACACACTCCGCGGCCGGGTCATCGGGGGGCATCTGTCAAGAGTAAGGGCCGCCCGTTGGGCACCGTGCTCACGGAGAGCGGAGCTACCCGGCGGTGTGGGTCACAGCATGCCGGCGAATATTCGAGCCGTGACACCGGTTGTGACCGGCGGGTGTGCCTGCGCCCTCAGTCACCCCACGAAATCTCGGGGTACCTCGCGAACGGACCGCACGACCAGACCGCACGTCCAGACCAGCCGACGAACAGAGGAACCGATGGCCGCACCGCTCTACACCGCCACGTCCACCGCCTGGGGCGGCCGCGATGGCCGCGTGGTGTCCAACGACAACCGCATCGACCTGCAGCTGTCCATGCCGAAGGGACTGGGCGGGGACGACGGGCCCGGCACGAACCCCGAGCAGCTCTTCGCCACGGGCTACGCCGCCTGCTTCCACGGCGCGCTGAAGGCCGTCGCCCGGGAACGCAAGATCGACGTGACCGACTCGGCGGTCACCGTGTCGGTCAGCATCAGCCGCACCGACGAGGGCCTCGACCTGTCCACCCGCATCGAGGCGCAGATCCCGGGCGTCGACCCGGCGACCGGCCGTGAGCTGCTCGACCTCGCGCACGCCAAGTGCCCGTACTCGCGGGCCACCCGGGGCAACATCGCCGCGGAGGTGACGCTGGTCGACGGCGACAGCTGAGCGGGCGGCACCCGCCGCAGGGAGCCCGCCACAGGGAGCCCGCCGAAAAGAGCCCGGGGACGGGTCAGCCAACGGACGGACAAGAGGTGGGACAGGCGGTTCGAGCCCTTAGCACCGATTACGAGCCGTCATGGGCTTTGTTGTGGAGCAAGGGCAAGTGTCCCGATTCCGTGAAGATCGCTGCCCAATGTCCTAGTGTGCCAAGCAACGGCGCTGTCCTCGGGCTCGCGGGACCCGCAGGAGGCCGCGAGCGATGGAGGGCGCACCGTTGCGGATAGCGTTGCTGTCGTACCGAAGTCTGCCTACTTGTGGTGGCCAGGGGGTGTACGTACGGCAGCTCTCGCGTGAACTGGTGACTTTGGGTCATCAGGTTCAGGTGGTGAGCGGGCCGCCGTACCCGGACCTCGACCCGGGAGTCGGACTCACCAGGCTTCCGAGCCTCGATCTCTACCGCGACGGGGACCCCTTCCGTTGGCCGGGGTTCCGCGAGTTCCGCTCGCTGGCCGACGTCGTCGAGTTCGGCATGATGCGCACCGGGCAGTTCTCGGAGCCGCTGGCGTTCTCGATCCGGGCCTTCGAGGCGCTCCGGCCGCGGCGTGGCCAGGGCCGGCCCGACTTCGACATCGTGCACGACAACCAGGGGCTGGGCTACGGCCTGCTGCCGCTGCGCCGGGCGTTGCGGCCCTACGGCATCCCGGTCGTGTCGACGATCCACCACCCGATCACCGTCGACCGGCGCCTGCACCTCGCCGCCACGACCGGTCGCCGTGCCGCGCTGGGCGTGCGCCGCTGGTACTCGTTCCTGCCCATGCAGGCACGGGTGGCCCGTGGTCTCGACGGCGTGGTGGTTCCCTCCGAGAGCTCCCGGCACGAGATCGTCGCCGACATGAACGTCCCCATCGAGAACCTGCACACCGTCCCGCTCGGCGTGGAGGCCGACGTGTTCACCCCGCGGCCGGCACCGCCGTCCGACGCCGGGAACGGCACCGTCGCCCCGGTACAGGGGCGGATCATCGTGGTGACCAGCGCGGACGTCCCACTCAAGGGGCTGATGGTGCTGCTGGAGGCGCTGGCGAAGCTGCGGGCCGAGCGCTCGGCGCACCTGGTGTGCATCGGGAAGGTCCGCGAGGGCGGGGCCGCGCAGCGCCAGGTCGGCGAGCTCGGGCTCACCGAGGCGGTGACGTTCCGGTCGAACGTCCCGCAGGCGGAGATGGTGGACCTGCTGCGGTCCGCCGAGGTCGCCGTCGTCCCGTCCCTCTACGAGGGCTTCAGCCTGCCCCTGGTCGAGGAGATGGCGTGCGGGCTGCCGCTGGTCGCGACCACCGCGGGCGCCCTGCCCGAGGTGGCCGGGCCGAACGGCGAGGCCGCGCTGCTGGTGCCGCCCGGCGACGCCGGCGCGCTCGCGGGCGCGATCGCCACGCTGCTCGACGACCCCGAACTGCGCGCGCGGATGGGCGCCGCCGGCCGCCGCCGCGTGGAGGAACGGTTCTCCTGGCAGGCCGCCGCCGCCGGCACCGCGGCCTGGTACGAACGGCAGATCGCGGCCGTGCGGGCGGCCGTCCCGGGCAGTGGGCCACCGCCCGTCGCCGCCTCGACCGGCGCGGCGGCACCGGTCGAGCCGGCATGCTGACCGTCGACTTCACCCGGTTCCCCGTCCCGCGCGACACCCGGGTTCTCGACCTGGGCTGCGGCGCGGGGCGGCACTCCTTCGAGGCGTTCCGCCGGGGCGCACACGTGATCGCCCTCGACTACTCGGCCGACGAGGTCACCGGCGTCGGCGCGATGCTCGCCGCCATGTCCGCCGAGGGCCAGGTTCCCGCCGGCGCCCGTGCGGCGCCCGTGCGCGGCGACGCGCTGGCGCTGCCGTTCGCGGACGACACCTTCGACCGGGTCATCGCGGCCGAGGTCCTGGAGCACCTGCCCGAGGACACCGGCGCGATGGCCGAGCTGGCCCGCGTGCTGCGCCCCGGCGGGTTCGCGGCGGTCACCGTGCCCGCCCGCCTCCCGGAACGGGTCTGCTGGGCGCTGTCGGACGACTACCACAACGTCGAGGGCGGCCACATCCGCATCTACCGGCGCGACCAGCTGATCGAGAAGCTGCGCGCCAACGGCCTCGAGCTGGTCGGCCAGCACCGCGCGCACTCCCTGCACGCCCCCTACTGGTGGCTGCGCTGCCTGGTCGGCGTGCACGACGACGACCACCCCGCCACGAAGCTGTACCACCGCCTCCTGGTCTGGGACATGATGCGCCGCCCGGCGCTCACCCGGACGGCCGAACGCCTGCTGGACCCGGTGCTCGGCAAGAGCATCGTGCTCTACCTGCGCAAGCCGCGCCCCAGGCCGGAGCCGCCGGCGCGCTCACCGACGCAGGCAGGGGCGACGACGGACGCGCAGGCGGTTGCGGCAGCGGACGCGGCGGCGCAGGCGGGTACGGACGCGCTGGCCGCACGGGCCGGCGGCAGGACACCGGAGGTCGAGCGTGCGGCCAGGTGAGTCGGCGACGGGTGCTCCCCTCCTCTCCCCCGAGGCGCTGCGCGCCACCGCGGACGCGATAGCCGCGGCCCAGGAGCCCGACGGGGCGATCCCGTGGTTCGCGGGCGGCCACACCGACCCGTGGGACCACCTGGAATGCGCGATGGCGCTGCTGGTCACCGGCCGGGTCGACGCCGCCGACGCCGCGTGGGACTGGCTGCACCGCCGCCAGCGCCCGGACGGCTCCTGGGCCACCAGCCACGTCGGCGGAGCAGTCAAGGAGGACTTCGCCGACAGCAACCAGTGCGCCTACGTGGCGACGGCCCTGTGGCACCGCTGGCTCGTCACCGGCGACCGCGCTTTCGTGACCCGCATGTGGCCGGTCGCCCGGGCTGCCCTGGACTTCGTCGTGGACATGCAGGCCCCCGGCGGCCAGATCTGGTGGGCCCGCACCCCGACTGGCGAGGACTACCCCGAGGCACTCGTCACCGGATGCTCGTCCACCCTGCACAGCCTGCGGTGCGGCCTCGGCCTCGCCGCGCTGGTCGGCGAGGCGCGGCCGGAATGGGAGGTCGCCGCCGGCGCGCTGTGGCACGCGCTGCGCCGCCATCCCGAGTACTTCATGCCGCGGGACCGCTGGTCGATGGACTGGTACTACCCGGTGATCGGCGGCGCGCTGCGCGGCGCGGAGGGGCGGGCCCGGCTGCGCTCCCGGTGGGACGAGTTCGTCGTGCCCGGTCTCGGCATCCGCTGCGTGGACGACGAACCATGGGTCACCGGCGCCGAGACCTGCGAACTCGCCATCGCGCTGCACCTGGTGGGCGAGACCGAGGCGGCGGCCGGCCTCGTCCGGGAGATGCAGCACCTGCGGGCCCCCGGCGGGGCCTACTGGACCGGCTGGCAGTTCGCCGACGGATGCCACTGGCCGGAGGAGCAGTCGACCTGGACGGCGGCCGCCGTCGTACTGGCCGTCGACACCCTGGCCGGTGGCCCCACCGAACGCACCTTCCGCGGGGACGATCTGCCCGAGGGCCTGCACGTCGTGCACCGCGACGACCTGCCCGAGCCACGCGACCCGTCGACGCCCCGCACCGGACGAGGCACGGCCGGTGAACGGGCGCCGCGCGGCGAGCGGCGGGCCGGCGACCTCGCCACCCCCGGTCGGGGCGGCGAGGCGCTCACCGGTCCGTGGCGCGCGTGCGGGTGTGACTCAGAAGAGCCGGCGGAGGACCCGCAGCGATCCCGTGCGTGACATCTCGCTGAAGCCGTCCCGAACGGCGCGAAGCAGGACGTGGTACGGCGCCTGACCGCCGTCAGCGGGGTCGGGGAACACGTCATGGATCACCAGCCGGCCACCGGGACGCACGTGGCGGGCCCAGGCCTCGTAGTCGGCCTGCGCCTGCTTCTCGGTGTGCCCACCATCAAGGAACAGCAGGTCGATGGGGGTGGACCACCACCGCCCGACGATCTCGGACCGCCCTACCACCACGGTGACGACGTCCTCGACCCCGGCGGCCTCCAGGGTCGTGCGCAGCGTGGGCAGCGTGTCCAGCCGGCCGGTGCGGGGGTCGACGAGCGTGGTGTCGTGGTACTCCCAGCCTGACTGGTTCTCCTCCGATCCCCGATGATGATCGACCGTGACGACCGCGGCGCCGACGAGCCGGGCGGCGGCAGCAAGGTAGAGAGTGGATTTCCCGCAGTAGGTGCCGATCTCGCAGATCAGTCCGCCACCAGGCAGTTCGGCCGCGGCCGCGTGCAGCGCCAGTCCTTCCTCGGGTGGCATGAAGCCCTTGGCGGCCTCGGCCGCCTGCCGCAACGCCACGTCCACGTTGTCTCCTCGTCCCAGTGTCAGAGGATCCGAGAGGCGGATCCGGGGTACGCGACCGGCGGGATGGACCCGCCCGGCGCCCCGCCCCGCCGCCGATGCCGCTCGCCCGTCTTACCAGATCAGGCAAACCGGACGCATCGGATGTATGGACTCACGACCGTGCCTCGGCGCACCCACATGGCTACGGGATGGGGTCGGACCACTGGCCCGATCAGGCTTTACCTCCCGAGGTTCCGCCGGCACGGCCCGGCATGGGTCGGTTGTCCGACACGTCGCTCGATCACATCCTGCCCGGATGCCACCCGGAACGCACGCAATGAACAGGGATATCCACAGCATCATCCACAGGTTTATCCACAGCCCTGTGCACAGAGCGCAGCACCCTGGCAAGCACGACACCCCTGAAGCACACGGCCGGCCACGGGAACATGGCAATTCCGGAGCGCCCGGCGGAGCTCCGGGGAGGGACAGCGAGACGCCCGAACCCGGGGACGCCGGGGCACCGGGGCACCGGGGCACCGGGGCACCGGGGCACACCAGGACACGGAAGCCTCGGGCCACCGGGCCACAGGAGCCCTCGGGACCCCGCCTCACAGCGTCCTGGGCGCCTCCCGGGCCTCACGGACCCCCGGACACTCCCCGGATCCCGGATCCCGCCGGCATGGTCGTCGCCGATGTGAGCGTCATCGCGGAGCGTCCTGGACGAGTTGGACCCCTATATGGAAAGCCCCGCGCACGAATCCGTGGGCGGGGCTGAGAGAATCAAATCTTGATCAGATGAAGATGCAGGCCGAACGCCTGGTGCCTATGGGTGGACCTAGGTGGACTTGAACCACCGGCCTCTTCCTTATCAGGGAAGCGCTCTAACCGACTGAGCTATAGGTCCTGGCTTCTGATGAGAGTACAGGATGGCGACGGCTCCGTGACGGCCGCCGCCCCCTGAATTCCGGCGGATCGGCTACTGGTCGCTCAAGGTGACCTCGAGCCCGCCGATCATGTCCGCGCAGAGGTTGTAGAGCAGTGCGCCCAGGGTCGCCAGCGCCGTCATCAGGACGACGTTGATCGCCCCGACCAGCAGGGTGATCTGCATCGCCCGCCCGAAGGACAGCCAGCCTGAGACGTTGGCGTTCGTGCCGTCGGTCAGGGTGTCAGCGGCCTTGGTGACGCTGTCGAAGACCCCGATCGAGTTCAGCACGAACCACAGCACCGCCACGGCGACAATCATGATCAGGAAGACGCACAACGAGAACGCGAACGAGAGCCTGGTCACCGAGAGCGGTTCCACCCTGGAGACCCGCAGGCGGGCGCGCCGGCCACCGGCGGGGCCCCGGCGTGGGCCCTGGCCGGCGGTGTCCCGCCCCGGCTCACGGCCGCCCGGCTGCTGCTGACCCCGCGGGGGACCACCCTGTGGTCCAGGAGCACCGCCGGGCCGGCCGTGGTCGGCGTCGTCGACCCGGTCGAACGGCTCGGTGGACAGACCGTTCGGGCCCACACCTCCGGACGTCGGCAGCGGCCCTGGCGGCGTCCCAGGGCGGTCGTAGGGGGCTGTGCGGCCCGCCGGCGGCGCCTGCCGGGTCGACGGAGTGGCTGCCCGCACCGGTTCAGGGGTGGGGCGGCGCTCGGCGGGCATGCGGTCGGTGACCGCGCCGCGATCCGGGGAGGTCTTCACGTCCGCGCCGACGCGGTCCGCCGGGGGCTTCGAGCCCCGCTTGGGCAGGTTCGGTCGCACCAGCGAGATCGTGTCGCTGTCCCGGGGTGGGTCGACCGGTGTGCCGGGGCGTGCCGCCGGGCTTCTGACGGTGGTCTGCGCATCGGGCTTTCTCGTCGTCTCGGCTCTGGATGTATCCGGGCGAGCGGCGTCCGGTCGGGCGGCGTCCGCTCGCGTGCCCGTTCGGGATGCCCCCTTGCCAGCCGCCGGGGCAGCGTCCTTGGAGGTGCCCGCGCCGGCCCCGCGGGTCGCCTCGGTCGGCTTCCTGCCGTCGCCCGCCGGCCTGGCCGCGTCCGCGTCGCGGGCGGGCTGCCGGCCGGCTGGCGGCCGTGATGTCTCGTCGGGGTCGGAGTCACCGCCGCGCGGCGCGGGGGCCGCGCGGTCCGTCCCGCCGCCGGTGCCGGCCGAGGACGAGCCCGGAACGGTCGCCGAGGCGCTCAGCAGCTTGGGCTCTGCCGTCCCGCCGACGCCGAGGCGTGTCGTCTGACTGGTCTGGCCACCCGCACCGTCCCGGTCGGACGGGTCGTTCTCGTCCCGCCCGGGACGCTGGAAGAACGGGCTCGCCGCCCCGCCCGCGCCCGCACCGCTTGCGCCCGTGCCACGCGCGGGCGACGCCGATCCGGAGGTGCCGGGCGACGCCGATCCGGGGGCACCCTTTCCGGGCGATGCCGATCCGGAGGAGGGCCGGGACGGAC